>NZ_CP129615.1:0-68856 GCF_030486425.1 Nocardia sp. PE-7
GACAGCCCGCAGCCGGCCTCGCCCGGCACCCGCTGTCGACACCGCTGTCCAAACTGGTCGCCAATCCGCAGAACCCGCGTGAAGGCGCGCTGAACGTTGACGACCTCGCCTCCATCGCCGAGATGCAGTTGCAGCCAGGCCTCGGTGTGAGCAGGGCGGCCTACCTCAAGCTGTTCCCGGAGGACGAGAACACGATCGGTGACGCGTCGATCGTCGTCATCAATGGGTGCCGGCGCCTGGTGGCCTGCAAGACCTACGGCCGTACGACGATGGACGTCGTCATCAAGGACGAGATCGCGACCAGCCGGGCGGCCCTGCGAGCCGTGGCGATCCGCGAGAACGTCGAAAGAGAGAACCTCGACGTGCTCGAAGAGGCACGGGCTGTCGAGCAGCTCGTGACCGATGCGGGATCGGCGATCAAGGCTGCCGAAGAACTCGGCAAGACACCGGCCTGGGTTTCCCAGCGGCGCGCGCTGCTCAAGCTCGCGCCAGAAATCCAGCAGGCACTGCGTGGCGGGGACATCGCGATCCGGGTAGCCCGCAACCTGGCCCAGGTGCCGATGGAGCAACAAGTCGAGCGTTGGCAAGCTGCAGTCAACAAGGAGGGGACCCGGGATCAGACGCCGAAACCGGACCGCCGTCCTGCGCTGTCCAGCGCCCAGATCGCCAAGACCTTCAAACGATGGGACGCCCCGGCGCCTACGCTCGCCGCAGCGCTGGCTGAGCATCTGGACACAGCTGGGATCGCGGAACTGATCGCAGAACTGAAGAAGGTCGGATAGATCCGAGCCGGGGAATTAACCGCGGTTAATTCCCCCGAGAGCCTCATGCCGACCGCGCCTGCACCTGCGCACGACGTCCAGTTCATGCGGCCAACACGTGCTGGACGTCGTGCGCGCCAGGCTGGTAGTTCGGCTTGAGTGCTCGCAGCCCGCGGTGCAGTGTGACCGGTGCGGCCGCCAGCACCGCAGCCGCTTCTGGTGCTGGCTTGGGGGATGAAGCGATGAAAGTTGTGGCAGCCGCGACGATTCCGGCGCGCTCATCGAGCCATGTGAACCACGTCCGCCGCAGCGACGGGTGTAGCTGCCCCAGGTGGATGCGCCGTAACCGGATGCGCTCAGCCTGCTGCTCAGCGGTTAGGGAGACCCACCATTGCTTCTGAACCCATTGGGAGCGCAGGTTCTTCGCAACGGGGTGGGCGCTGGTAGCGAGGCGATCTCCCGGAGCTACGGAACTTAGGACGTCACTGCGGGGCGTCCAGGCCTCACGCTCACCGGAATGGAGCGCGGAGAGCTTGGATGGGGAGCTGTCGCCGAGGGGGGCGGGGGTGCTACAGCTAGTGTGCGGAGAACTCTCGGCTTCCCTGACGTGGCGCTCGGCGGTTGGTCCTAGCGCGTACGTTTGGCAAGCTCGGGCGCCTCCGGGGTAGCGGTGTGCAACGGTGAGAAGTCCGTACTCGACGGCCGTGGCGATGGCCGTCTGCACCGTGCTCGTGTACACGTGGCCACGCTCGGCGATCTGCCGCATGCTCATCGACCCTTCTCGCGTCAGGAGTGCCGGCACGAGGGCGCAGAGGACGACTAGGACACTGTGTCGGCGGCGCGGGTCAACGCCGCTCAGGGTTGCGCCGACGGCATGGTGCAGGCCGCGTCGCATCGCGTCGGCGGCGCCGGGATCGGCGCTGTCGAGCGCGGTAGGCGACAACTCTCCTACCAATCGGACTGCACGGGGGCGATCCCCGGCGGCTTCGTCCTTCGAGAGCGACCAAAGCTCGTCCCACCACTTCCGCCCGCAGGAGCTAAGTCGGTCGCGCTCGACGAGAGTCCACGCTTGTGTAGGTGAAAGACCTTGCTCGGCAGCGGCTTTGGTCATCGCGATGAGCCAGACGTAGCGCTCCCACCAGTCACGACCTTGCCCGAACGCCTTGGCGTTCTCGTTGAGCTGATGGTGCAGCTCAGTCCAGGCCTCGTCCATCGTGTAGCCGCGGCGTGCCAGGACCATCGCGACCCGGAATTCTGCTTCGGATCGCGATGGCCCTGGCACCCCCCGGATGGAACGAGCAGGCTTAGGCCGCCGTGAGCCAGTGTGGGCTGCCGAGGGGATGCCGTCGTAGAGGTTTCGAGCATCGACGACGTCGCCGGGGGACAGGGTGCAGCTGATGACACGGCTGGAGGACCCGAGGCGGTGTGGCGCGGTGAGTAGCCGCAAGGCCTTGTCGGTGCGGTCATCTACGACAACCCCGAATGCCTCGGCGAGTTCCCCGCACAGCGTGTGCCACTCAGCGGGGCTGACGTGGTGGTGCGTGATGGCGGTGATCACGTGTCGGCCGCCGGGTCGCCCGCTTTCCCGAACAAGGTACGGCAGAGCGTGTTTGACACACCAGGCGACGAGAGCTTCGGCTACGGCGTCGCCGATCACGGAGTCTTCAGCGTCAATGTCGGCGCCGTGGACACCGTCGACTAGCCGTGCGGCCGCAGTGACAGCGGCACCGGTCGCGAGACCGTTGCGCAACGCGTCGAGCGAGCGGACCGTGCTGATCTTGCGGTTATCAGCGCCGATAAGCAGCCATTGGCCGCGGTACATGACGCGCTCAAGGGCGGCAAGTGTCGCTCGGGTGGGCGCAGTTCGCGTTGAGTGAGGGTGTTGTGAGGTTTCCAGTTTGGGCTGGTCAGGATGGGTGCGACGGCTTTGTTGTGCAACAAAGCCGTGTCCACACACAAGTTTGTGTGGGCGTGCGTTATCCTGGGGGCTGTCCTGCAAAGACATGATCCCTTCGGGATGCGATTGCCCTCGACCTGCTACGTCGGGGGCTTTTTCGCGTTATTAGGTTGTGTGGGTCAGGCGAGTGCAGCCTGGATGGTTACGACCGTGCGTGTGCTCCTTTGAGAGAGTCGCTAACGGCGCTCAGCAGATTAGCTGGCGAGCCCCGGTAGCGGATCCTGTAACTCGAGAACGAGGTCAGTTCGTCCAACTGCGCGCGAAACCAGGTCCGCGATGACTTGGCTAACGGTCGACCCTGTCTCCGCAGCGATCCTGTCCACGTCCTCTCGGACCTCGGCAGGGAGGCGGGTTGTTATCGACACGACTCTGTCGCCCTTGGAGGGGCGGCCGCGCCGGGAAGATGTGGTCGACATACAGGTATTCCTACATGAGTTTTTCTGAAAAGGGGTATCGGCGCGCCGATTTCCCTCTGATCAGCATTGTTGTCCGAGGATCGAAGAGCAAGGACCGCATGTCACACAGCGTGTGTGACATCTGCCTGCCTCCCAGTGCGATCGAGAGTGACCGCGCTATGGCATGCGCCAGCGACTCGGGCTCATCTGAGGCATCAGGAGTTTGATGCCTCAGATGATCGATCGAGTGCGGTTAAGACGTCTTTCGAGTCGAGGACCTGCCCGTTGCCGACCAGGCGAGAGATCAGAAGGAGCGCCGAGTCGTGGATCTCGGCGGCCTTATGCCGAGTCGCGTTGGAAGCGACGGCGTCTCGAATAACCCAGGGCGTGAGTCCGTGCTCGAATGCGTCGAGTGTCGTCTTCAGCACGCAAGCGTCCGTTGCGATCCCGCAGATCACGACATCGGTTACCTTGAGCTCCTCCAGCAGCGCCAACCCGCCGGGCGTCAGCGCTGTGTAGACCTGCTTGTCCAGCGTGTGAGCGTTCTCCCCGGCGGCAGTGTCGAGAAGCTCCGGCGCCAGATCGGTTTCGGGTGGCCCGTAGAGCGCACGCCAGCCGATAAGCCGCTCCCATGGGCTTCCTTCGTAGTTCCAGTACCGCGTGAATATCGTCGGCCGGCCTTTCGCAGCCCAGCGGGCGGCCATATCCGCGATGACTGGCAGCACATGCGCGGAATGTTCGTTGACGAAGCCGTTCTGGACGTCGACGACGAGCAAGACGGCACGGTCGATGTCGATCAATTGCTGGTCTCCTTAAGAGCTTCCATGGCGATGTCGAGCTGTGCGGGCAGACCGCTTGAGTGCACGATGGCCTCACGCATCTGCTGATGCTGGCCGGTTTCCTGAGGTCGGGGCATGAGCAGGAAACTGCGCATCGATCGAAGGAACCGCCAGCCGTGCTCCGGGCAGACGTCGGGGTCGACACCAAGTTCGATCTGTTCATTGACGTAGGCAGTGAAGGCCCACATCGCCTGCGCGCCGATCTCGAAACGCACCAAGTCGTTTTCGGGCAGGCAGCGCAGAGGATCGTGAGGGTGGTAGACGACGCCTGACCAGCTCGCCCATGCGCTTGATACTCCAGGGGAGCCGAATCCTCGCATCTCAGGTGGGTGGAACCCAGCGTCTAGGAGTTCTTGCTCGGCTTGCTCGCCGGAGGCCTGAGCGGTGTCGGTGATGTCTCGGTCGACGAGGACGCGTGGTGCGCAGATGAGTCGGAGGCCTGTGTCGAGGGTCGATCCTGTCCAGGGCGCTGCGTAGACCCAGTACGCGCTGAGTACGTAAGCCGGGGTGATGGCGCCATCTACAGCCTCGCTGAGGAATCTGCCTGCCCATTCGAGGTTTTCGGGATAGGTCTGGTACCGCCAGAGGGCGAGCGAGGTGACGTCAGGAACGTCGAGGTCCTCGAGGAGATGGATGATCACCGTGCCGGTAGGAAACAGCACGAGCGAGCAGTGCTGCCCTACATCTGCGATGGGGCCGATGTAGCAGGGTGTGCGACCGAGGTAGCCGGTGACGCGCTCAAGCTCCAGATCCGCGACCAGCTTCTCGACGCGAGCGTGCCCGACGTGCGCGGCGATGAACTTGTGGCTTCGGACGCCGAGTGATCGGGCTGTTGATGGTGCCAGCGAGGAGATCGCCATCAGCACGTCACCGGGTGGTGTGGCCTTCTGTTCCCAGGACGTGACGTGTCCAGGCTGGACTACGCGGCCGAGCAGCTCGGTAAGAGCTGCAGCGAATTCGGTGGGGGAGAGGCCAGATGCCGAACGAGCCATCGAGACTCGGCCGCGGGCAAGTGCGGCGTAGTCGGGCCGGTAGCTCGATCTGCGGGAGTGCAAGCCAGTGACTGTCGCCCCAGAGGTGGGCAAACGCCGGACTGTCACACGGCCTCCTGCGCCGAGCCCGTGGAGACGGGAGCGTCGGGGTAGCTGAGGCCCAGGTTAGAAAAAACCTCCATCATCAGCGCCTCGAGGTGCTCTACGCGGACGCGGAGCTGATTGAGTTCGTCTGCGGCGTCCTCCTCGCCTTCTCCTGGCGGTGAGGGTGCTCGGACGAAAGAGCCGACACCGTGGAAGGTTTCGACCAGACCTTCATTCTGGAGCTCGTTGATCGCGCGGGCGACCGTATTCAGCGCCGCGCTCCACTGCTCCATCAGCTGTGCCTTCGTAGGCAGCTGATCACCGGGGGCGTAGGAACCGCTCGTGATCTTGGCCCTGAGCTCGTCGGCGATCAGGGCATAGCGTGGCTTGCTCACCATCTAAGAGTAAGTCTTCTTGCGTCACTTAAGTCAATCACTAGACCATGATTGACTCTATCAGCTCACTCTGATTCACTCAGATAGACACATCGTTTGAGTTGAAGAGGAGGACGTCATGGCAATCAGGCGCGAGGGACGCTGGCTGACCGCCCAACGGTCTGCGCACTGCGCATTCGAGGTGGCACCGGGCAAGTTTCGAATCTCCCTGCGGCCGGGGGTGTTGGTATCGGCCCGCGCGGCAGTGGCCGGCCTGACGCTCGCGGAGATCGCAGCCAAATGGGGCCGCGGGCTCTGGGTGGACACCCCCAACACCCGCATGGCGTGGGACATGATCGGCGCCCAAGCCGACGTGCTGGGCCTGGACGCTCTGGACGCCGTAATGCGTAGCCACGCCGGTGAAGTGCCTGCGGATGCGGCCTTTTTGGTGGTGTCGGCGTGAACGTTCCCACCAGCTGGTCTCGCGACATCTGGCGTCGCGCAGCAACTCCCACCATCCCCGCAGTCGACGTCGTCGGCGGGCACATGGTCAGCGAGGCGACCGAGCACCACGCCGACTTCGTCGGCCAGGACCGTTGGGTCGTCGATTACCTGCCGGGCCGCCACCTGACCCGTGACCAGGCGCGAGCGGCGATGAAGATCGCGGTCGCGCCGGAGAGGCCCGAGGTCGAGCGTTGGGCGGCCGCACTGGGTTTGACCAGCGCTGAGGCACTGGGCTACATGGCCATGCCGGTGGGGGCGTGACCGCGATGAAGCAGTTCACCACCACCAAGGGCGTGCAGCTCGCCGTCGGCCAGCTGTGGACCGATATCTACCGCGACGGTGCCCGCGTCCTGTTGGTCACCGATTTCGCCGAGCCCACCACCGACGCGAAGGGTCGCGCCCGCTGCCAGGTCTCTTACCGGGTGGTCGTGCGTGACGGTGCGCAGACCACGTCGGCACGGGTGCAGCGCATCGACGCCGACCGCCTGGGCGACGCGAAGCTCTACGCCCTGGTCACCGATCCGAAGCTGCTCGCTTGGGTGCGGGGAGTGCAGGCATGAACCGCTACGTCGATATCTACGTTCCGGTCGGACCCGGTGCGGGCACCAGCAACCCCATCGGGGCGATGGCCGCAGCGTTTGGTGCGCTGTTCGTGCTGGCGGTGCTGGTCATGATCACGGTGACCTTGGCGTTTCCGAGCCATCGCTACTCCGAGGAGCCGGTGCGGGTCTCCACCGTGCCGAGCTCGACGCGCGCGGTCTGCGCGGCGTTCTGCGATGCCCCGGCCGGGGGTGCCCAGCGATGAGCACCGAAACCCCGCTGGACCCAGCGTTTTTTGCCAACCGCGCCTGCAACGGGATGCCGACGAACACGTTCTTCCCGGCCCCGTACGACCTCGCCACCCTCGACCGGGCCCGCGCGACCTGCGCGAGCTGCCCGGTACTGCGCCAGTGCGCGAGCTGGGCAGCCCCGCTGGTCGAGAACCGACTGATCACCGAAGCCGTCGTGGCCGGCGTGCTCACGCCCGCGCTGGCGGGCAAGCGCTACGCCGCTGCCCGCGCGGCCGCTGTCGAGGAGCTGGCCGCGATCGCCGCCGGTGACGTGCATTCGAGCGATCTAGGAGGTGCGGCATGGACCGCCGCGTGAAAGACCCCGGTTCCAGCACGACGACCTTCGACGAGTGCAAGGAGCTGATCGCTGTGTCGGCCGTGGGTGGGCTCTCGATCGCGACCCACACCAGCATCACCCTCGGTGAGGCCCTCTACGCCGACGTGCAGCAGCAGAACGTGCCGTGGAACCCGATCGCGTTGGCGCTCAACCTCGCTACCGGGCAGCTGCACTGGACCGGTGCGGCCACCGGCGGTGCGGTCACTCTGGCTGCGGCCGTGGCCGCGGGCGCGGTGGGGTCGGTGTGGGGCTGGCGTGCCGCGTGCCGCAAGTGCCGCGAGATCTCGGCCAACCGCGTGCAGCGTCGGGGGCAGCGCGCCGAGGCCAAGATCGCCCGCCACGAGATCGACGCGCAGGCCCGCTACATGGCCGACAGCAGGGAGCTCGCCAGCCTGACGCACGCCTCGGTCGCGGCCAAGGCCACGCAGCTGGGCGTGCAGATGGGCACCCAGGATGCCCCCGGTGTGACGGTGGCGCGCAACGTGATCGGCGGCGCGACCATCTACGGCAGCTACGAAGACCTTCACCTCGACATCTGGGGCCCGCGATCGGGCAAGTCGACCTCACGCGTGATCCCCGCGGTCGTGGAGGCCATCGGCGCGGTCGTGTGCACCAGTAACAAGCGTGACGTGGTCGACGCGACCCGCGCGATCCGCTCCGAGCGTGGCGACGTGCACGTGTTCGACCCCCAAGGCGTGGCCGAGGAGGAGTGCAGTTGGTTCTGGGATCCGATCGCCTGGGTCGCCGGGGACGACGGTGGCACCGGTGCACAGGTGCGGGCGGCGATGTTGGCCGCGCACTTCGCCTCTGGCGGTGACGCCGATTCCCGTGATGCGTTCTTCGACCCCGAGGGTGAGGGCCTGCTCAGTGGGTTGATCCTCGCGGCCGCGCTGGCGAAAAGGCCGATCACGCAGGTGTTCGCGTGGGTGACCAAGCACTCCGAGCAGGAGCCGATCGACATCGTCGCTGAGGCCGGGTACGACCTGGTCGCCGGTGCGCTCTCGGACCAGTACAACGCCCCCGACAAGCAGCGCAGCGGCATTTTCTCGACCGCGAAGAAGATGGCGTCGTGCTTGCAGTACGCGCATGTGCGGCCGTGGGTGTGCCCGCCGGCCAAGGGTGAGCGCCACCGCCGCGAGTTCAAGGTGAGCGATTTCGTGAGCAGCCGCGACACCCTCTACCCGCTGAGCAAGGAAGGCCCCGGTAGCGGTGGCCCGCTGGTGGCGGCGATGTGTGAGGCCATCACCCACGCCGGTGCCCAGCTCGGCACCCGGTACCCGAATGGCCGGATGCCGGTTCCTCTGCTGGTGGTGCTCGATGAGGCCGCCAACATCGTGAGATGGCGCGACTTGCCGAAGCAGTACAGCCACTTCGGATCTCGCGGCATCGTCGTGATGACCGTGCTGCAGTCCTGGGCCCAAGGTGTGCGCTGCTGGGGCCCGGACGGGATGTTGGCGCTGTGGTCGGCGGCCAACATCAAAGTCCTCGGCGCCGGTCTCGACGACGCCGGATTCCTGCGTGACCGCTCCGAGCTGATCGGCCCGCACTACGAGCTGACGACGTCGACGTCGAAGTCGCGCGGTCAGGGCCAGAACTCGAAGTCGCAGTCCGTGTCGACCTCGCGCACCAGCGAAATCACCCTCCACGCCAGCGATCTCGCCGCTCTACCCAAGGGCAAAGTCGTGGTCTTCATCTCCGGTCACCGACCGATGCTCGGCGCCACCGTGCCGTGGATGGACCGCCCCTACGCGCCCCAGATCCGCGCGGCCCTGGCCGATCTCGCCAAAAACGCACAGCACCCGGCTCGCCCGCAGCTGTTCGCCGTGCCCAACCCCCACCAGGAAGGCAAGTCCGCATGACCACCACCGAAAGCACCACCACCGAGACCACCGAAGCCGAAGCCGACGCTGAGCAGGCCGCTGCTGTGGTCGGCGGCGTCGACCTGACCGAGGCGCTGTCGGGTGCGGTCCGTAAAGCGGTCAACGCCCAGGTCACCGCCGCCGCCAAAGAGATCGCCCAGGGCGCGGTCAACGACTTCCTCACCGAAGCCGTCGTGGCGACGATGCGCGAAACCGCGCTGCTGGAAGCCGAAGCCGCGGTCAACCCCGACTCCGCCGCCGCCCTCGCAGCGGTGGCCGAAGAGCCCGAGCCCGAGCCTGAGCCCGAAGCCGAGGAAGAGGCGAAGCCGGAGGAGGAGCCGCGCAAGCTGCACCACGCTCGCCTGGACCTGTTCGTCGAGAAGTACATCGCTCACACCTACCGGCGTGAGGTCTCTCGCCAGGGCACCGAGGGCAAGATCCGCTGGTGCCCGCAGTGGTGGGACCACGCCGAGGCCGTGGGCCGCCTGGACGCGCTGTGGATGGCCTGGGAGCAGATGCGCCTGGGTGAGGGCTCGGAGATGGCGGCGTGGTGGACCCAGTTCGCCGATCCGATGATGGCCGCCCTGCTCGATCCGGAGGGCGTGTTCAAGTACTGCAGCGTCTCCGACGGGCACCGGCCCTCGATGAAGATCCTGCCCACCGTGCCCGCACCGGCGGGCTGGTTCCAGGACGGGCACGCCCATGACGTCGATGTCGAGCCCGGTCTGACGGCGTCGGGTCTGTATCTGCCCGCCCCGTCGACCGGCAGGGCCCGTGTGGTGGTCGCGATCGATGAGTTCGGCGAATGACCAGCCAGCAGCCCCCAGGGTCGTGGGAGAGGATCACGACCGCTCTGGAGTCGAAGGTCGGCCCGGGTCGGCGCTCGGGTGCGTGGACGCAGTATTGCTGCCCCAGCCACGAGGGTGACGGTCGAGCTCACAAGCCGTCGCTGGGCGTCAAGTATGACGACCGCCAACACCGCACGGTGGTGCGGTGTTTCGCCGGGTGCGAGAACGAGCACGTCCTCGAAGCTGTTGGCCTCGAGGTTCGCGACCTGTTCGATCGGCGCCTGGACCGCGCCGCTGGGCGGGGCCGTAGCGCATATCGGCCCCGCCCGGCCCAGCGGCCGGCCTCGCGTTCGGATCGTGCTCTGGAAGCGGCCGGTCTGCCGCCCAAGCAGCCCACGAGACCCGATCTGGGACGTCGGGTCTCGCCGTGGAAGCAGGTCGATACCTACCCGTACCTGCGCGCCGACGGCACCGTCGCCGGTGAGGTCTTCCGCAAGGAAGCCCAGTTCGAGCGGGGGCGCGACAAGGACTTCGGGCAGCGCCGCTGGAACCCCGCGAGCGGGGAGATGGAACCAGGCGGATTCGAACCGCTGCCGTACCAGCTGCCGCAGGTCCTCGAAACCATCGCCGAGGGCGGTGTGGTCTACATCGTCGAAGGCGAGAAGGACGTGCATTCGGCTGTCGCGGCTGGGTTGACCGCGACCACCAATGTCGGTGGCGCCGTGGCCTGGACCGCCGAGCACTCCCAGTGGCTGCAAGGCGCAGGCACGGTCGTGATCGTCGCCGACCACGACACCGCCGGATACCGCCGCGCCGACCGGGTCATGTCGACCTTGTCGGGCCTGGTCGGTCGCGTGCGGGTCGTGCAGGCCGCCACCGGCAAAGACCTCACCGACCACCTGATGTGCGGCCACGACATCAGCGAACTGGTCCCGATCCCGCACCTGGACCCCTACACCCCGGGCCCCGCGGCTGTTGCCGCCGCCGTTTCCACTCCCGCAGCCGAGACCTCCGCAGTCTCGGCTGCCCCATCTGCTGACCCCGCAATCTCAGGAGGATCTGTGCCCGAATACCTGCTCGCCACCTCTGGTGATGTCCCCCAGACCCATTCCGACGAAGTCGATTCCATCAGCGGTAGCTGGTCGACGTTCATGCGGTTGTTCATGACCCAGTTGACCGAGATGGCCCGCAAGCAGGCCGAGAAGCGTGAGCACGCCGCCCGCGTCGCGCGTGAGAAGTCCGAGCGTGAAGCCGAAGAACTCGCCATTCGGCACGCCGCCGAGCGTGCCGCGGTGGAGGTGCGGTTGCGCAAGCTCGCCGAGGCCGGCCTCGACAACGCTTCGCGAACCCAGCTGGCCGAGGCGGTCGTCGATGCGGCTGCCTGGCGTGAGGATTCCCAGGTCGCTGCCCAGGTGATGACGCAGCTCAGCCACCAGGTGCAGCAGCGGTTCGGTGTCCGGATCGATCCGGTCACCGGTGAGGTCATCCCTGCGACGGCTGCCGAAGCCACCGCGGGTCTGGCCGGTGCGCTCATGGGCGCGGAGTCCGACCGCGCGGCCGCCGCCCGCCTGGCCACCGCGCAGAAGCGGATGGTGGAGCTAGTCGCGGACACCGCTGTCGACGACGACCGCAAAGCCGAGCTCTACGCCGCGATCGAGACCTGGCGCGCGCACCCCAGCGCCAAGGCATTGACCGAGCTGACCAAGGTCATGGACGACAAGGGTGTGCCCGAGAAGGTCCGCACCCAGGCACGTTTCGTTGCCGTCTACATCGGCCGCCCCGGCGATGTGGTGCCGATGGCCGATCTCGCCCAGATCCGGGCGGTGCAGCCCACCGCCGAGCTGCGCAAGCTGCCCGAGGCGCTCGTCGACCCCGGCGAAGAGGTCAAGCCGCGCGTGGATGAGCTGCTGGCCCGCTTCCAGGACCGGGTCAAGCTCGGTGCTCCGACCGAGTCGATCCGGACGCAGCTGTCCGAGGCCATCGCGGTGATGACCCCCGAAGACCAGGCCGCCGCCCGCGATCGCGGTCTGGCGATCACCAAGGCCCCGACCCAGGAGTTCCCGGCGTTGTGGCCTGACCACGTCGACCGCGACGAGCTGGCCACCAAGATCCGCATGTACGCGACCCTCGCCCCGCAGGCCGAGCTCGCCGCCGGTAAGGCGGGCGATCTCGACGACGCGGCCGCGGCCGGGCTGATGCGCCAGGCCGCCAAGCACCGCGGCGCCATCACCAAGGCGCTCAAGTCCGGCAAGGGATTGCACGAGTACGAGCGCGACCAGATCAGTGCGGTCCTGCGCGACATCGAAGCGGGCAAGACCCAGACCCCGGACATGCTGTTCGCCGATGACCGGTCCGCGGCCGCCGTCGACGCCGACCGGGCCACCCACATCGCTCGCGACACCAGCTACGCCAGCCGCCGCCAGGCCGAGCAGCTGCTCAAGTCGAATATGGCGCCCGAGGGCACCGTGCGGCGGGCCCGCACCGAGCTCGGTCGCGTGATGGACGCCCAGACCGAGCTGGGTCGCGGCCACGGAACCCTGTCCGACTACGAGCGTTTGGGCCTCGACCAGCAGCTCGGCGCGAAACTCGCCGCTGTCGGTGTGCCCGAGCCGCTGCGCAACAAGGTCGCGAACCACCTCGACTCCGCAGCGGGGGAGTCGGCGAGTGCGGGCAAGTCGGCCCAGCGCATCGCCGACCGGTGGGCGCAGCGCCGCGATGCGGTCGTAGTGGCCCGTTCGGTGGCCGGTGCGGCCGCTGGTGCTGCGGGCCCGGACTACGACGGCCCCGAACGTCGCGCGGACCTGGAACGGGACGTTCGGGCCGCTGGGGTCAGTGAGGACTCAGTGGCCCAGCGGATGGCCGCCGATGCCGGGCGTGCTCGCCCGCCGAGTGCGGCGGTACGCAACGCCCGTGGCGGACAGCGGCGCACTTCGCCTGGTGCGGGTGTCTCGCGTACCCAGCACCGCGGTCGCAACGGCCGTGGCCCCGAAAAGGGCTTGGGCCGGTGACGTTTTCGCGATGAGTGCGCTCGATGAGCAGCCCGACACCTACCCGTGGCGGGCTGCTCCTTCTCACCTGATGACTCGCCGCCAGCTCCGTGCGGCCGGACTACGCCCTGACGGGCAGGACCCGGCCGCGCTCATGGTCCGCGAACCCGCCGGGCGCAAGCGCCGGCGGATGTGGGCCTACCTGTTCGACAGCCGCAAGGCCGCCCCCAAACGCACCGCTACTCCCGCCCAGCTCAACGCAGTCGAGAAGGCGGTGCGGGGCCGCAAGCTGCGCGCCGCGCAGCGGCGGGGCCTCACCGAGGCCGATCTCACCCAGCCCGGCGATCCCGGGCCTGGGTGGACCACCGATTCCCCACCCACTGAAAAGGAAGTCCCCATGAACGACCAGACCGCACAGGATCTGCTGCACAAGGCCGCCGAGCTCGTCGTCGACGCACAGTTCGGCAGTACCTCGATGTTGCAGCGCAAACTCCGCATCGGCTACGCCGAAGCATCGGCGGTGATGGACAGACTCGAAGAGCAGGGCGTCGTCGGCCCGAGCCGTGGCTCGAAAGCGCGCGATGTGCTGATCACCGGCGACCGATTCGGCCAGAAGGCCACCGAGCTCGCCGCGATCGGCGCCGACACCACGGCGCTGGCTGCACGCGGCCTGATCGACACCGCGACAGCGGCACTCGTCACCGCGGCGATCAACGGCGAAGACCTCGCAGGCCGTGACTTCGCCGACGAATCCGCAGGCGAGATCACCGCGTTGACTGTGGACGAGCGCGCCTCCCAGATGGAGGCCGCGCTCAACAGCGCCCGTCGCGGACAGGACGCGGGCGAGATCGCGGCCGCGCGTGAGGCCCTGCTGGAGCACTTGCATCTCTACCGCAGCGAGGTCGGTCACGACCCGCATTGGAGCCTGTACTACTCGCGGATCGACCACCGGGATGGCCCTGAGCCGGTCGGTCACGGGCAGCGTTTGGCGCGGCTGCACGCCCTGGTCGCGGTCAACAGCTCCCGTGATGACCGCGACCGTCGCGATGCCCGGCTCGCGAGCGCGGCGCGGAGGGGAGCGAGCGAGGAAGACCTCGAGGCTGCTCGCGCCGGCGCGCGTACCGGCGCCGAGGCGCGCATGGCTCAGATCCCCTGGCACAACCCTGATGCGTGCGCGGTGATGCTGGGCGAGGCGCTGACCTGGCGTGATGAGTCCCCGCTCGCGGCCGAGCGGGCTGATCAGCTCATCGCCTCCTATGCCGCCTCGTGGGGTGTGATCGTCGACCCGGTCACCGGATCGGTGCGTATCGACCCCGGCCACGACGCCCCCGCCCGCCAGGAATACGCCGAAGCAGCTGCGGTGTGGGCTCGCGAGCAGGCGGCGGTGGGTGCCCTGGCTGCGGCCCCGCTCAGCCCTGCGGGGAAAGCAGCGGTCGAGGAGGCATTGCAGCGCTGGTCCGGCGAAGGTGTCGACCCGCAGGCACCCCGGACCCATATCGACACCCAGGACGAGCGGCGCGCACGGCTGGCTGCCGACCTCGACGAGGCCAAGCTCAGCGAGTCCGACCGGGCACTCGTCGACTTCACGGTCGATTACCTGCGCGGCGACACCCGTGACCTCGATCTGCTCGACACCCCGGTAATGGTCGATCCGGGTGTGGAGGCCCGGGGCCGAATGGGTGCGCTGCTGACCCGCTACGCAGGGAAGTCCGCCTCGGCCCAGCTCGTCGCCGAAGACCTGGCGGTGATGAGCCCGCAGGATCAGGAGACCGTGCGCGAGATCGGGCGTGCGATCAAGGCGGGACAGAAGCCGGATCTGGACCCGTGGCCGGAGTTCGTCGACCGCGAGCAGCTGCTCGAACAGATCGAGATGTATGCCATCGACGCAGAAGAACAGCACATGGAGGCCGATTTCTTGGTGGAGGAGGACTACGAGTACGACCAGATCGGTGTCAGCGACGACATCGGCGTGCGGATTGCGCGGATGTCGGCCGCGCGGGAGAGCTTGCGCGGTATCGCTGTTGAGGGCAAGGGCTTGGCCCCGATCGAGCGTGCCCAGCTGACCGCGGTGCTCGACGACATCGACATCGGCTACATCTCACGGCGAGATCAGCTGCCGGAGATGATGTGGGCCGACGAACGGACCAAGGCCGACCTCGACTACCTGCGTAGCAGCGACCAGGCTGCCCAGGTCAAGCGCGGTTTCGTCGAGTCGGTGACCCAGCAGGTCGAAGGTAGTGGCGCGCAGCCGACCGAGAAGGCGGCCTCGGCGGTGCGGGCCTCGGTCCGGCAGATGGGCGACACCCTCTACAACGTGAGCTGCGGCATGACCGAGGGCGTGGACAAGGCACGCGAGGCGTTCGTCGCTCAGCGCACCGAACTCGGGCGCCACCTCGCCCAGGCCGGAGTCGGTACCGAGAACATGGGCGCGATCCGTGCCGGTATCGACACCACCGCCCGCCAGGCCGGCATTCTCGGGCGGACCGCTGACCAGCGCAGCAACCAGTGGCAGGCCCGGACCGAGCAGATCGTCACCCAGCGCAACGACTCCCTCGCCCAGCAGCAGGCCGCGGCCTCCGGGCGTGGCTCTCGCGGTGCGCGGGCCAGCAAGTCGGTCGGCAGCGACCAGGGCAAGTCGGCCAGCAACCCTGCCCCAGCCCGTAACCCTGCTGTCGCGGGCCGTCGTCAGCTCCACACCCCCGAGGTCGGCCGGTGACCGAGACCGTCGATCTCTACGTCATCGCCCGCCTCGACAACGGCGACGCCGCAGCCGACCTGTACAGCTGTGAGGTCTACTACGACGCCCACGACGGCACGTTCCACGGTCGCACCGTGGCGAGCTGGTGGGAATGCGTGCGCCTGGACTCGACAGCGGCCGCCAGCCTCGACGAGCTCGATCAAGCCATGAGCAGCGCGGGGTATACCCGGGTCGGCGGGTGGCGAAAGCGCGTCACTGCCAGTGGTGCGGTGCGGTATTTCGCCGACGCCACCACCGGCATCGAGGAGCTGTAGCCACTGACCTGGCAATATGAGAAAGCCCCACCCGAGCGGAATTCGGGTGGGGCTTTCTCATATTGCCATCGGGTGCGCGGTCAGGCGCTGTGCAGCTCGTTCTCGCGGAACAGGCCGGGTGTCGACTCGTCGGCGGCGAAATGCATGTCGACGTGGACACGGTCGCCGGAGGTGCTGGTGACGGTGCCTTCGACCTTGCGCTTGCCGTAGTCGAACAGAACGCGGTCACCGACCTTGAAGTGGCGGCCGGTCGAGGTCTTGCTCGGCTTGATCGTCAGCGACTTGGACTTCGTCGACTTGAACGCCGCCTTGGCCTTGGTGCCCGCGAGCGCAGGTGCCCGCTTCGTCTTCTTCGGTGCGGTCGCCATCCGGTCACCTCCTCTACCAGCTCTGACCGATCGTGTTCTGCAAGTATGCCTCGACGACCTTGTCGAGACCAGAAACGGCGGCCTTAAGTGTGGTCCGCCATGCCCGGAAGGTCGGCAAAGTCAGCAAAGCTGCGAGGCTGGCCAGCTTCGTTTGGTCGCTGTGCGCGATGGCGTTGCGTACGTCGTTCAGCTTCTCGATGAGGGACTGCCAGTCGTTGGCTTGCGCCGGATGCATCGCTTGGAGTTCGCGGCCGAGATTCATCTGGAAGGCCTTGTTGAAGTCGTTGGTCAGGTTGCTCCAGCTGGCGTTGCCGGTGCTCAGCCGTCGGCTTCGGACGTAGGCGCTTCGCGCATTCACCAGCCGCGGATCACCGGGTGGCGCGAGCCCATCGGTGGAGGCGAAGATCGCGAGATCGTGCAGGTCTCGGCAGTAGCCCTGAAACTCTGCGGCCAAGGCGACGAACAGCTGGTTGGTGAGCTGCTGGGTGGCGTACTGGCGGCCGCGGCCCGCACTTCTCACTGTGCGATGAGCACCGACGAGCTCGTCGAGCCGGGCGGCGCGATCTGAGCGCCACGTCTGCAATGCGGGGGAGGACTTGTAGGCCACTCGGCGAGAGTAATGCCGTGCTCCGACCGGTGAAGACGATGATGCGCCTGTGCCGCAGCGTGATTCCGGGATTCGTCGCGCGGCTGCAATACCTCCGGACGTGTCATAGCTCGCGTATATCGTTGCCGCGCAATGCGACTGCACGTCAAGGGGGCACCGATGCGGAATCGGCCACGAATTGAGCGCAAGCCAGGGGAGATCCGGCTGTGGGTGACAATGCCCTACGACCCGACCACACCCAACCGAGGCTGGATGCAGGAAGTGCTCGGCGGGCGCAAAGACTTGGTGTGGAACAAGGAAATAAAACGGTGGGAAGTCGCCCGCAAACATCTGAAGACGCTGATCGCCGCGTTGGCCGAACGTTTCGGCGAGGTCGAGGTGCTACTCGAGTTCAACACCACCGAGCGGTGCAACGGCAAGTGCCGGACTGCGACAATCCCTGTGTGGGAGTGCACCTGCAAGTGCCTGGGGGAGTACCACGGCGGCCGAGGTGAGCAGCGCGACTGGATTCCGGTTGGCCCACATCGACTGATCTCGAAAACAGAGAAACTGGTGCATTTCGTTGTCCATCGAGGTGACATGCCCGCGCCAACGGCACCGGTCCGCACAAGCACGCTCGTACCGCCCCAGCCGTTGCCGTCATCGCTGGTGATGCCCCCGCGACCGCCCGCGATATCAGCACAGCCGACCCCGTCTGTCGCGGTGCCAACACAACCAAGCCCGGCGCCGGCATCCGCTCCCGCGCCGCCCGCCGCCGTCGACGGGGAGGAGCTGCCCCCAGGCTGCGGGATCGCGATGTTCGCCTTCGCCTTTGCGGTGTTCTCGCTACTGGCGTTGGGCATCAGCCCGTGGTTCTGGATCGGCTCGGCCCTGACGTTCCTGGCTGGATTGGCCACGTTTGTCGACGGGCGCGGGTAGTTGTGACGCCCAGCGATCAGGCCGCGAAGTCGAACAGCGTCAACTCGTTCGCGGCCGCGGCGCGCTGCTCGGATCGTTCACGCATCGCGCAGGTCGGGCCGATGCCCTCTGCGATCGACTTCGCCGACAGCAACCAGCCGCGGCAACGGCGGCAGTGAGCGACCAGTCTTACCTCGGGTCGGTCAACGGAATCGGCCACGTCGTTCTCCTCCGGCCGGTCAGCAGTAGTCGACCCCACGATCGCACGAGGCACCGACAAGCCTTCCGCTATTCGCACATACGTTCGATATACTGGCGGACATGATGGTCGGCGACTTAGCCAGGATCGGTGCGGGCGGCACCTCACAATTTCGTGTGGTCGAGGTCGACGACGCCCACGTCCGCATCCTGGCCACGCGCGATGCGCCGGGCGCGTACGAATTCCCGATACGGCTGGTCGATCTGACCCCGTGGACTGAGTGACCATGGTGGCCGCCGGCGCGGGAGCCGGGCGCGAAGAGGCTCGGACCGAAGGAACGTCCCCGCAGCCCAAACATCCGCACGCACAAGGGCACTACGCGAAGACCGTAATGAAGGCTCCAAAGCCGGTCTGGGTGCGGTTGGACGCCGTCGCGATCCGCGATCCGGGCACGCCCCGCCACGTCAACGGCGCCGGAGTCGATATGACCGGGGAGCGCCCCGGCTTGCTCACCCACTGGATCCCCACCTACTCCGGTGAGTGGTTGGGCCGGGTTACGTACTCGATCACCTACGCCGACGGTCGGGCTCCGCTGCAGCTGACCGACCAGCTCGTGCCGGGCTACGCGCTGCGTCCACGACAGGACTGAACTGGGGGAAAATCCGGTCGGCGCGGCCGTGACTGCGGCCTATCGTTGAACGCCATGACAGAGCAGCCGATGTCGTTGAGCGAGGCCGTTCGTGTTCTTGCGGCGTGGGAGCGTGAGCACCCGCACAAGGCCGCAATCGCCCGCGCCGAGAATCGCGCTCACGTCCTCGAGGTCGAGGCCGAGCAGTACGCACATGAGCTCGCCGAACAGCTGTGGCAGCAGCGCGGTGGCGCCGGGGACGGTCCCACCGACCACGATCGCGCCGAGGCCGATCGGGCGGCACTCGCGATCTTGAAGCAGGCCCTTCGAAATTCGGAATGAGCAACACCGCAGCGTGATTCGGTCCAGCACGCACTCACCCTGAGCCCACCACATGCCGAAAAACCTTGCGCCCAGTCCGTTTTCGCAGGTCAGCGTCGAATCGATTTGTGTCGGTGGGTGGTGATAGACCTCCCTACGGTTCGGCGAGCGCTCGGCCGGACGAGTTCCACTTCCCCCGCTCACGAGGGGCAGGGGTCGCATCTGACGTTCGGGAAGGTTTCGACTTGATCGGCATTGGTGTGTTCGTGGTTATGGCATTCGTAGTGGCCGGCCTCGCAGGCGGCATCGGGTTCATGGTGGGCCGCGGCCGCGCGGCCGTCGCCGAGGAACAAGCGCGACGCTGGCAGGAGTCAGCGGAGCAACTGCGCCGCGAGCGTGACGCGGCAGGAGAGAAGGCCGACATCGAGAAGGAGGCCGCGGTCGAGCGGGTGCGCATCGAACGCGATGGGGTTGCCGAGCAGGCCCGTCACGACCGTGAGGCCGCCAATGAGCAGCTGGAGGAACTCCACGAGCAGGTCCGTACCGAGACAGCCGCGCGTGCGCGGGCCGAGGCTGATCGGACCGCGGCCGAAGGCCGCTACGTCGAGCAGATCGAGCTGCTGCGCAACGAGAAGGAGGGCATCAAGCGGATGGCCGCCGAAGTCCTCGAGGTCACCAACGGTCGATGGATGAAGCAGCTCACCGAGATGGTCGACCAGCGGGCCCAGGCCACTGGCCAGGAGCTCGATCAGCGGCGCAAGGCGATCGACGAGCTGGTCAAACCGTTGTCGACGCAGGTCGAGACCCTGACTGAGTATGTGCGTGGCGTCGAGAAGGATCGAGTCGGTGCGTTCGCTTCGCTCGGTGAGCAGCTGCAGCAGCTGGCCACCAACAACGAGCAGTTGCAGCTGACCAGCAAGCAGACGAGCGAGGAGACCGCACGTCTGGTGAGCGCCCTGCGCCAACCGCACACCCGCGGTAAGTGGGGCGAGCAGCAGCTGCGCAACGTCGTCGACGCCGCCGGGATGCTCAACCACGTCGACTTCGCTGAGCAGCCCACCCTCTCCAACGGTGACACCACGATGCGACCGGACATGACAGTTCGGATCGGCGGCCAGATGACGATCGTGGTCGACGCCAAGACCCCGTTCAACGCGTTCCTCGAAGCCCATAACGCTCGCGACGAGAACGAGCACAAGAAGCTGATGTCTACGCACGTCAAGACCATGCGTAGACACATCGACCAGCTCTCGGAAAAGAAGTACTGGGACCTTCCCGAGCACTCGCCCGAGCTCGTGGTGATGTTCGTGCCCTCGGAGGTGTTTCTGTATGAGGCATGGGAGCAAGACCCCGAGCTGTGGAGGTACGCCATCGACCGCAAAGTCGTCCTGGCCACACCGACCAGCCTGTTGACGATGCTGAAGTCGGTCGCGATGGTCGTGCGCCACGAAGCGATGGCCGACAACGCCAGGGTCACCGCGGAAATGTGTGCGGACCTGACCAAGCACCTGCGCAAGGTCGCCGGAGAACTGAACAAGCTCGGCACCAAGCTCGGCGGTGCGGTGAACCAGTTCAACGTCACAGTCAATGCCATGGAGCGCGAAGTCCTGCCCGAAGCACGCCAGATCGAGGAGTTGCAGGGCGCCGACGCTGCCAACGCGATCCCTGCAATCGGCATGGTCGATCGAGTGACAAGAACTCTCGAACTCCCCGAGACGGCTGAGGTCGACGCCAGCCCCTCGTCGGCTCCAGCCACACTGACGCTCGAACCGACTGCAGCTGCCTCGTGAGGTCGGTTCGAGCGCTCGGTGCGGTTATGACGCGCTGAGAGCGGCGATCTCGTCGGCGGTGTGATGGACGAACAACAGAACCTGCCAGGGATTGGATCGTGTGTCGATCCAATCCCTGGCGGCAGTGACATCCAGCAGGACACCTCGAAGCGCGTCGCAGGCCGCAGCGGTCATCTCCGCTGTGGCGGCTTCGAACTCACGCATCCTTTCTGCTCGGATGGTGATCGCCCAGCCAGTCTGTGCGGGGGAGCCGGTGAGTTCCGGCCATCCGGCCCGGCGGGCTGCTTCGAGGTTCGCGGTGTTGGTGTGATCGTGCGCGCTCATACACCGATGGTGCGGGGACACACCGACATACCGCCCGCCGTCGGCCGTCGGCCGCTTGGGGAGGGACACTAGTTCCTGGGCGTAGTAGATCAATTGGAAAACCGGTTCCAAGCGCTGCGGCGTCTGGAAGGAGGAAATGGTCGTGCACATAGTTGCAATCCCGGCCCGCGTGAGCCGTTAGCCACTGGGCGAAGGTTGTCTCGAAAGCCGCAGTGGCGGGCGGGGCAACAGCCACCATCTTGGCCAGTGACTCGCAAGAGGCGATGATCCTCGTCGGCCTGCCGGGACTCATGGCAATTCTGGTGATGACGGGTGTCGTCCTCCCAGCAGTGTGGTCGAGGAAGAGAAGCCGCCGACGTGCGGCGCTGGAAGTACTCGACACCCTGACGCGTTGGGCCGGAAGCGAACCCAAGAAGGGTTCTCGGGGATGACGGCCCGGAGATGGGCGAGGGGCCCTCCCCACTGTGCCGCCCGAGAGGGTGGTCGTGACGTTCCAGCTGCGCGCCGAGCCCATGGTCCAGCCTGAAACCTTCGCTGCGATGGGCGAATACTGGCGCAGGCGAGTTACCGCATCGGCCCGTGAGCTCCTCCAGCTGCTGAAAGGACTTCGGTCCGTTCAGTTGAGGCGGCCGCGAGCGCGGCGCAGTTCGTAGACGTGGGCGCGGTCCTCGTCGTCGTCGAGCCCATTGACTTCGCGGGCGACCAGGCGCATCTCCGCGCCGAGGAGCTCGCGTTCGATCGTGGTGGTGTTCGGGAGCTCGAAGTTCGACTCGGTGCAGATCCAGTTCCACCGGTCGATACCCGGCATGGGCACGGTCGCGATCAGCTCGCAGACCGGCTGCGCGGGACGGTAGCCCTGGTCGATCAGTTCCTGCTCGGCGTCGGCCCAGTCCTGGTGTTGTTCCGGGGTCCAGTGCGCGCGCGGGTCCGCGCCCCACGGCAAGTCGCGGTGTTCGGGCCCATCGCTCATATCGTCCTACAGTCGTGGGCTGGCCGGGGGGCGACCTGGTCAGCGGCGGTTGTTGCGGTGGTAGGTGGTCGAAGCCTGACGCACGGTGGGCTTGGTGTCCATGCCGCCTAGCGTCGTGTCGATGTCGTGGAGTCCTTCGACTGTGCCGACCGCGTCGGTGATCCGCTCGATCAGCGCCAACAACTGGTCGCGTTGCTCGAGCACCGTGGCGAACTCTTCGAGCAGGGTAGGTTGATGAGGCTCGTGCCGGTCCAGGCGCAGGCCGTGCTCGGCCAACGCGGCGTCGATCGTGGCCAGCGTGCCTACGCCGAAGCTTGGAAGCAAGTCCAGGTCGTGATGGGTGTAGGTCATCAGATCGCTGAGGGTGAAGATCCCCTCCCGTCCGAGCATGTTCGACAGGCGCGGACTGAACATCGTCCTCAGCTGGATTGTCGCCAGCTCCTTCGGCGCGGTGGCCTCGCTCATGCGCTTCACCGTAAACCGTGGTCGCGCAGTCGGGTTCATGATTCGGTGTGGGTTCGTTCTACTCGCCATTGTCCTGGAACATCCAACGCCGATCGCACTCCAGCTCTGCCGTCCGAGCGGGCCACGGTGATCGCCCCGTGTCGGTCACCGGACAGCTGATTTGAGGCGGCCTCGGCGGCACGCAGTAGGTGCAGGGCGATCACTTGTACGAGTCGATGGTCTCTCGCGAGCTGGTCCGTGAAGTTGGTGTGTGGCAGCGAGCCACCGCCTGTACTCGACGAAATACGAAGTGGGCAGGGTGCGCGCGCACCCTGCCCACTTCAGCGAGGCTTTTTTCGAACGATGCCAGGACTCGTGATGCCGAAAGAGGGCGCTCTCCGAGAACTTGGCCAACGAACGGGTTCCGTATGCCTCCGTGCCCCGACCTCGCTAGACAGACACTAGCCGCCACATGGCCAGACCGACAACCCTTTTGGCAGAACTTGCTGCTGGAACGCAATGCGGTACCCTACCTGAATGCATGCCTATACATAGCTGCTTTGCAGTGCATGATGTAATATCAACACTATGCCAACCACTATGCGGCGGCGATCTGCGACTCGGCCTGACCAGGCAGGCGCTCAGAAGCTGACCGCAGCTTCTGAGCGTCAGCCGAAAGGCGCAGCCGCACGTCGGCACCACGGTCGGCAAACCGACGAGAGGTACCGCCGCGGGGCCCCGCTGAGGCGAGATTTCCTCCAGACCGGCCCAAACGGGGAACCCAGCCCGATCTCCGCGATCATGAACGGCCGTCACCGCGACGAAAACGGGCGCCGGCGGGGGGGAGGCGGTCGTGGTGGACAACTCCGCCTTGCGCTGCTGCTGTCTGTCATCTGGGTAGCCGCCGCGCCACCTCATGACTCCACCCGTCCGGCTCGGTGGTGGGCCGAGCTGATGGGTCTGCCGGACCCAGGATCCGCCGGTGCCCGGCGAGTCCTCAATGCCATGCACGAGCTGCATGAGCGGGGATTTTTGGCAGTGGAAGGCGGAAAGAACGGGCAACCGCCCACTGTCCGACTCCTCGACGAGAGTGGTAGCGGGGCCGATTACGAACTGCCCTACCGCGACAACAATGTGTCCTACGTACGGGTGCCGCACCAGCTCTGGACGCAGGGGTTGATCGGAGAGCTGAAAGGGCCAGGCCTTGCGGTTTATCTGTGCGTTCTGTCGCACTACAACCACGATGCCTCGTTGCAGGAGATCTGGTTCAGCAAGAAGGGCTTTCACGACCTCCACGGTCTAGGGGAGACCACGCGGCTGAACGGGACCACCGAGCTTCTCGACGCGGGGGTTCTCACAGCTCGGGAGATTTCTATCGACTCCACGGGCGGCAGCGACTACCGGACACATCGGCGCCGGATGCTCTCCGTCGAGCAGCCATTTGTCCCCCCACCCCCCGCCGACCGACCGCACGCCTGAATCGCTGAACCGGCACTGGCAAGCCCAGACCGACCAGCCTCGGCTGAACCGACGGCGAACGCCACGTACGTTGAGCCGGAACTGATCCAAGAGATTAAGGCGGTACTCGATGCTCTATCTGATTCGGCCCCAGCAGACTGTGGACTGGGTCGACCTTCCGCACCATTTTGCAGACGTTGCGGCCGAGTACGGCGAACCGGACATGGCGTTGTTCAACTGGGGGCCGGTCGAACAGTTCGGATTTCACTCGACGGTCGTACGCCTGGCGCTTCGATTCGGGATTCCCTGCAGCACGGGGATCGTCGTTCGAGGAACCGACCTCGTCCCTTTCACGTGGCTGCTCGACGTGGCCAAGTTGGCCGAGACGCCAGTGCGTAGTCAGGACCTCCCAAACGAGGATCTGATGGAGACCCTCATGCCTGGCTGGAAGCAGGAGTCGCGGAACATGGATGAACGCGTCGCTGCCGCCATGACCGCGAAGGCCACCGAACTGCGGGAAGATCTTGACGAGGAGCTGAACAAGCCGACCGTTCCGGAATTGGTGCAGCACTGGAGGAACCTGGGCGGGGTCCTGCCCGACCCGATCTGAGTGAGGCGTGTTGCCCGACAACTACGTTCTCGGGCAACATCGGTGCGCTTGGTGACGCCCCATGCCGCCCGCCAGTACGGTACGACGCCATGGCCCGTCGTAAACCGACCATCCCTGAGCGTGCACAGCTGGCCCACGCCGCCGTGGAATACATCGCGTACTACGCCCATCGGGAGCCGGACCAGGAGCCCTACGATCTTGCGTTCCGTGGGCTCGGCAAGATCGTCTGGCTACACGCGCAAAGCCGCGACGGGATCGCCGCCTACGCCGCGCGATGCTGGGTCACCGGCGAAGAACCGTACGCCGGGACGAACCGAGCTGATCTCGAGGCCGCCGAATGCAGCCGCCGGGCGCGGGCTCAGCACAACCGCGCCGCGGCCACACAAACCAGCCGGCGCATCGCCACCCGGATCGATGTCATCGATCAGACCAGCACCCGTTGCATGGCACCGACGAGCTCCGGTCGACCGTGCGCCATCGAGCCGCTCGTCGCACGCAACCGATGTCGCGTGCACGCCGCCGACCTGCAGTGCGGTGCGGCCAAGGGCAACGGGAAGCGGTGCGCGATTCCGACTGGCGGCCGCGGTCTGTGCGCCACTCACCAGAGCTGAGCTGTAGCAGACGAATCGGCGACTGTTGCATTCTGTAAATGGAGGTCAGCTGCCGAAGATGGCGTTCTGCCCTTCCTCGGTGAAGTGCATCAGACCTGGCGTGGATGCGGCGGGCGCGCCAGCCTCCGCTCAAAACGGCAGGGCTGCGCTGAGCCCCTCGATGGTGCTGCGGGCGACCTCGCTCGCCTCCTCCGTGACTGCTTCAGCGGCGCCGTGGGCGATTTGGGCGAGATAGCCCTTGAGCGCAGCCACGCCGCGGCGGATCAGGGTCTGGTTCGGCTCGCTCTGGGTGACCTCGGTCAGCAGTGTTTCGGCGGTTTCGCGGACGTCGGCTTCATCGGGGTCATCGAAACCGACGACAGGCAGGTTGGCCAGCAGGTCGGTGATCACGGTGGCGAGCTGTTCATAGCCCGGCGCGATCTGTTCAGTGTTGGCCTGGCCCTGGTTCACCGTGCCGGTGTTGTTCCAGGCCAGCTGGGCGCTGTTGCCGTCGCCGGTCTGTTGAACGACCGGGCCGTGATAGTTGTGTGTCACGTTCACCACCGAAGGAGGTTTTTCGTGCGGGTTCCTCGTTGCAGCAGTCCGGTCGGTGACCTGGGCACCACAGAGGTTGGCCTTTAGCTTCTCGATGTCGGCGATTACCGCGGCCTTGCTACTGAACGCATGGCTTGTAGCGATGATCTCGCCGTTGCTCGCTTTGAGGTGCCAGCGGTATCCGCCCGCCGACCCGGTGAAAATATTGATCTCGCCTGCCATGGGCGAACCCCTATTCGAAAGGTAACGCGCCTACCAGCAGGGTAGCCCGTCACGAAGGGCGAAAAGGGTAGTGCGGACCACCGGGTGTCGCAGCGAAGTACGTCACCCAGGTGGACTTGCTCTGAAAAGTACTCGTCGATGAGATGTCGAGAATCGATCGTTTTACCGACACCGGGCACCGCAGCGGGAAGCGCCAGGACCTGTCACACCGCACGACGGTGCGCGGCCCGACGGGCCGCCGTTCGGCAAACGTTCGTTTCGATATCCGGAGTCGTCTGCACTACAAGAAGAGGTGATCGTTGCCAGGGGGATCGGTTCGTGGTGAGCCGGTTCGGGGCTGGTACCGAGGTGTCTCGGTACCAGCCCCGAATGCCTCGCCCGGTTCAGAAGATGCCGCGGGGCGGGTTGTCGTTGTCGAGGAAGGTGTTGAGGGCCCGCAGCGCGAGGGCTGTCAGGTGTGCGGCGGCGGCGAGGTGCGGCTGATCGGTGAGTTCGAGTGCGATCGCCGCGGTGTCGACAGCTGTGGCCGCGGCGTCGATGATGCGGTGCCGGTTCGTGTTCGGTTGCGGGGTGGCGGGATTCGGTTCGGGTGTGGCTGCCTGGTCGGTCATGGCGTCACCGTGCGGGCTGTTCGACCTGGGGAAAATGCGTGGAGGCAGGCCGGAGGCACCCGGGAGAGACTGTGTCCGGGAATTGGCTGACCGGAGCGGGGATGTGTCGGGCACACTTGGTCTTTCGCCGGAGGCATCCCAGAGGCAAGGAGAGCAGGGGCACGTGGTCACCGCCAGCAAGGGGCGCGCCGAACTGTCTGCCGCGCTGCGGGCCCTGCGTGACGAAGTGGCCGGTCTCACCAACCCGGTGATTGTCGAGAAGGCCAACAAGATCCTGCGTCACGACGCCCAACGAGCCCACCGGGACGCAGAGGTGGCCGCTCGCGGCAAGGGAGTCCGCCCCCGGGCGTATTCCCCTCCCCAAGAGATCACGGTGAAGGCGTTCAGCCAGTGGGTGAACAAGGGAAGCCTGCCCCCGGCCCCCGACCAGCTGTTGGGTGTGGTCCGGGTGATGTATAACGAGCGAAACGGGCGCGCCCAGTCCCTCTCGCCAGAGCTACACGACTATTGGTGCGGCCTGTATCGGGCAGCGAAGCACTCACGACCGGGCACCGGCACCGACGACACCGGGTCGGCTGAGCCGCAACCGCCCCCGACCGCAGGTCAGGCTCGGCCGATTCCTCCGGAAGCGTTCAAGCCGTTGGCCGAGGTCGACGCCCCGCCCGGGATCGACAACCCGGACGCGCCCCCGCCCTGGTTCGTCGGCCGCACCAGCGAACTCACACGACTCGATACCGCCCTGTCTGGGGACGGTGAGCAGGTGGTGGTGGCGGCGGTGCACGGTTTGGGTGGGGTGGGTAAGTCCAGCCTGGTCGCGCAGTGGATCGCCACCTGGGCACACGGTACCTGGCCGGTGGTATGGATTCGTGCCGATACCGCCCAGAACGTGGAACAAGGCTTGGCCGAGTTCGGGACCCGGTTGCAGCCGATGCTGGCCGAGGTGTTGACGGTGCCGGATCTGGCCGAACGCGGGATGCAGTGGCTGGCCACCCATACCGGGTGGTTGCTGGTCCTGGACAACGTCGAGAACCCCGCCGACATCGCGACCCTCTCAGCCAGGGTCCGGGGGAAGGGACGGGTGGTGATCACCGGCCGCCTCTCCTTTCCGTGGCAGCCCGGCGCGACCGTCCTGTCCCTGGACGTGCTGTCGGCGGAGGAAGCCGAACACTTGTTGGTGGGGTTGGCGACCGCGCTCGGGCCCCGTGACCTGGACGGGGTGGCGGAGTTGTGTGCGGCGTTGGGGTATCTGCCGCTGGCGATCGAGCAGGCAGGCGCGTATCTGGGGCAGGACCGATTCACCACCATTCGCGGCTACCTGAAGAAACTGACCGACCAACCCGGCCCCACCATGGACCGGTCCGCGGTCGGGGCTGATCCGAAGCGGACCATCGCCCGGATCTGGCGGGTCACCCTGGACCGGATCGCCGACATCGACCCGGCCGCGGTCGAACTCCTACAAGTGCTGGCCTGGTACGCATCCGACCGGATCCCGATCACCCTCTGCCACAACATCAACAACGATGACGACAGCGGTGTCGAGACGGATGGCGCGGCCACACTCGCGGTGCTGGCCGCCTACAGCTTGATCACCCCCCACCTCGGCAGCGAGAGCCTGTCGATCCACCGACTCGTACAAACCGTCGCCCGCACCCCCGACACCACCGACCCACACCGCCGACCCGAAGCGATCGAACACGCCCACCACCGGGCGATCGAAACCCTCCACACGAGGCTGCCCGACTGGCAGAACCCGGCGGCGTGGCCGGCCTGGCGGGCCCTGCTGCCGCATATCGACGCCCTCACCAGCCACACCACCGCAGGCAAGGACTCCGTCACGGCCACCCTCGCAGCGATCCGCAACCTCACAGGTCTGTTCCTGAACGGTCAGGGCCTGCACGTCAACGCTCTGACCCACCTGCAGATCGCCGTCACCGATCGTGAGCGCGTTCTGGGCACGGACCACCCCAACACCCTGGCCTCCCGCAACAACCTCGCCAGCGCCTACGAGTCGGCGGGACGAGTCGCCGAAGCGATCCCGCTGTACGAGCGCACCCTCACCGACAGTGAGCGCGTCCTGGGCGAAGACCACCCCAACACCCTGGCCTCCCGCAACAACCTCGCCAGCGCCTACGAGTCGGCGGGACGAGTCGCCGAAGCGATCCCGCTGTACGAGCGCACCCTCACCGACAGTGAGCGCGTCCTGGGCGAAGACCACCCCAACACCCTGGCCTCCCGCAACAACCTCGCCGGCGCCTACGAGTCGGCGGGACGAGTCGCCGAAGCGATCCCGCTTCACGAGCGCACCCTCACCGACAGTGAGCGCGTCCTGGGCACGGACCACCCCTCGACCTTGACCTCCCGCAACAACCTCGCTCTCGCCTACCAGTCAGCGGGACGAGTCCGTGAAGCGATCCCGGTGTACGAGCGCACCCTCACCGACAGTGAGCGCGTCCTGGGCGAAGACCACCCCGACACCCTGGCCTCCCGCAACAACCTCGCCAGCGCCTACAAGTCGGCGGGACGAGTCGCCGAAGCGATCCCGCTGTACCAGCGCACCCTCACCGATCGTGAGCGCGTCCTGGGCGAAGACCACCCCTCGACCTTGACCTCCCGCAACAACCTCGCCGGCGCCTACGAGTCGGCGGGACGAGTCGCCGAAGCGATCCCGCTGTACCAGCGCACCCTCACCGATCGTGAGCGCGTCCTGGGCGAAGACCACCCCGACACCCTGGCCTCCCGCAACAACCTCGCCAGCGCCTACCAGTCAGCGGGACGAGTCCGTGAAGCGATCCCGCTTCACGAGCGCACCCTCACCGACAGTGAGCGCGTCCTGGGCGAAGACCACCCCTCGACCTTGACCTCCCGCAACAACCTCGCTCTCGCCTACCAGTCAGCGGGACGAGTCGCCGAAGCGATCCCGCTGTACCAGCGCACCCTCACCGATCGTGAGCGCGTCCTGGGCGAAGACCACCCCGACACCCTGGCCTCCCGCAACAACCTCGCCGGCGCCTACTGGTCGGCGGGGCTGGTCGGCAAAGCGATCATCCTGTATGAACAGATTCTCGCCGGACGCGAACGAAATTTGGGCCTCGAACACTCGTCCACACAGGCATTGCGAGACTTCCTTGCTGTTCTGCAGTTCTGGAATGGCTGACCTCATCGCGAGCCGCCGCGAGACGTCATTTTGGGGTACACCCCAACTAGACGCTCGCGACCGAACCGTTTCGCGTCCGAATAGAGTCGGTATACGATTTTCTTGACACTTGTCCGGTTAGTTCTTAGATTTCATCCTGACAGCCGGGTGCTTCGGCGCCAATCCGGACAAGACGGGGGATACCGCGGTGCGCGTCGGCTACATCAGAGTCTCGACCCTGGACCAGAACACCATTCGTCAGCTCGACGGCATCGATGTCGAACGCACCTTCGTCGACAAGGCTTCCGGTAAGGACGCCACTCGCCCCGCCCTCGAGGAGATGCTCGGCTTCGTCCGCGTCGGTGACACCGTGGTGGTGCATTCCATGGATCGCCTCGCCCGCAATCTCGACGACCTCCGCGGTCTCGTGCGCACCTTGACCGCCAAGGGCGTGCGCGTCGAGTTCGTCAAGGAGAGCCTGACTTTCACCGGCGAGGACACCCCGATGGCCACCCTGCTGCTGAGCATGATGGGCGCCTTCGCCGAATTCGAGCGTTCCTTGATCCTGGAACGCCAACGCGAAGGCATCGCCGCGGCTAAAGCCCGCGGCGCCTACAAGGGCCGCAAACCCGCCCTGGCCGCCGAGCAGATCACCCAGCTGCGCGACCGAGCCGCCGCTGGCGAACCAAAATCTAAGCTGGCCAACGACTTCGGCATCAGCCGCGAAACCGTCTACGCCTACCTGCGTGCCGCACCGTAGGCCACCTCCCGCACTGTCTGCGAAACACCAGACCAGCCGCCGACGACATCACCGGCATGCCCAACGACATCGCGTACGCACCGATGACCTTCGCCGTCGGCGACCGGTTGAACTTCAAGTGGCGGCCAGATAGTCCGGTTCTGGTCAACGACCGCTTGATGGCCGCAGCGATCCGGGCGCGCGCGGCATTGATAGCCACGGCGTGCACCGGGCAAACTCTCACATACAAGGGACTGTCCGCCGCGATCGGCGGCTTGTATCCCTACCGCCGCCTCGGCGGACTGCTCGATGCCCTGACGTGGGATTGCATCGAACGGGACGAACTGTCTCTGGCAGCACTCGTAGTGCGCACCGGAACCCACACCCCCGGCTCGGGATTCATACACGCAGGTTCCGAGCCGATCGAGAACTACCAGCGTCAGCTGCAGCGCCACTGGCAGCAGCACTGACCCGGCGTCCCGCGGTCTTACTCCGCCGTGCATCACCGGTAGCCGCAGTACTTTTCCACGGTGCCGAGCTGCCCATTTCGCTCAGAACATCTGTCCCCGAAAGTTTTTCAAGATCATGGGAACCGAACCGGGGTAGCCCGCGTCCAACCGTATGTAGGCCGGAACAGGAGGATTCGGCCACTTCGGGGAGGAAATTCACATGCACGTGCGAAAGCTGATCGTCGCCATTGCCCTGCCGCTGGCAGTCGGAGCCGGGATGGTCGGATCGGCCACGGCGTCGGCGCAGCCCACGGCTGCGGTGCCCAACGTGGTCCAGGCCGACCCGGTCGCACGGCACACCGCTACGGTGAAGTGCCAGTTGGTCAAGCACGGGGGTGAGGCCACCGGGTACATCACCGGCACCGGCTCCGGCAAGACGAAGCCGGCCGCGGTCGCCGATGCGAAGAAGGATGCGGACAAGAAGGTGCCGCAGGGCTACTACAAGCGCCACTGCAAGGAGATCTGATAGATGCCGGACGAGAAACGGTTGTGGGAGATCCGTCTGGGCGTCATCGCCTCGGAGACGGAAGCACGTGCGCTCGCCGAACAGATCGAGCGACTGTTGTGCCCCGACCCGGACCATGCCCCGCCGTGCCCGATCCCGTGGAGCCTCAGCATCGACGCCGAGGACGATATGACCGCGGACCGTCGGGAGGAATACGACGACGTGGTTGAGCAGCACCGGATCGAGTCCGGAACGAGCCAGTAGCCGGGACCTGCACTAGGTTCCGGTCAGGGCGCTGATGGCCACCGAGACTTCGGTCTCGGCGGCCATCCTGTTCTTGCAGTAAGACCGCGGTCGACGGTGAGCGCGTACGGGTTTCCGAACGTTCGCGCCAGGCGGTCCACCGTCGGTGGCGCCGCTGGGGCGGGTGTTCGGTAAACGTTCTTGGGCTCAAGGGGTGACTGCATCCACGTGGTGATGCAGTCACCCCTTGAGCCCAAGGTCGTTTGTCAAACGCCCTTGTTTGTACGAACGACCACTACCTTCGGTTCTCGGCGGTCGCGATCTCGTTCTGCTCCAGGCTGTGGCACGGTGAGATTCCTTGTGCTGAAGGTTTTCCCAGTCAAACCAAGTTTTGTACTACGTACTCGGCACAATGGATGATCGGCTCGTAGGGTCAGGTTCATGTTCGGGATGATCCGTCCTTGTCAAAGCCATTTCGGCGAAAACACCTACGCTGCATGGAAATCTCATCTGTGTGGTCTCTGCCTGGCGCTACGTGACGAGCACGGACAGTTCGCACGCGTTGTTACCAACTACGACGCGATCGTGATCTCGGCGCTCGTGGACGCGCAGACCCCGGCGGGCGCACCGCGGCGTATGGCGGGTCGTTGTCCGCTCCGGGGGATGCGGCCCGCCTCGGTCACACACGGTGACGGCGCGAAGCTGGCGGCGTCAGTCTCCCTGCTGCTGGCGACTGCACGGACACAAGATCATGTCGAGGATAAGCAGCTTCCCGGACTCCTCGTCCCAGCAGCACGATTCGCGGCCGCGCGATGGGCGGCGCAAGGGGAGCGTTCTGCGGCTGCGGTGGGGTTCCATCCCGGGGTGATCGCGGACGCGCTGCGTGAACAGCAGGCAGTCGAGCGGGCAGCGACCGCTGGGACGCCGATCACCGCGGTGACAGCGCCCACTGAACAGGCAACGGCGGCGGCTTTCGCCCATACGGCCGTGCTCACCGGGCTGGCGGACAATACCGAGGCGCTGACTCGCATGGGCCGGGCCTTCGGTCGAGTCGCGCATCTCCTCGACGCCGTCGACGATCTGTCAACCGACAGAGCGCGGGGAGCCTGGAACCCGTTGGACGCGACAGGGACCGGAGTTGACGCGGCCAGGGCACTGTGCGAGCGGGCGAGCGAGGAGATCGACCTCGCCTCGCGAAGCCTGCAAGCCTACGACACGGAATTGGTGCATCAGATGCTCGTGCATTCGGTGTCGTCGTCGGTGCGTCGGACGTTCGAGGACACCGACGATGCCATTCGCTCACGGCGCCGCCGGGCGGGAGCTGGACCATTGGCAACTCTCATGGTGTGCGGGGTCGCACGACTGAGCTGGTCGCTGGACGACGCGTGCGACGGTGGCTGTGACCCGGTCCCCGACGATTGTTGCGATGGCTCGGAGTGCTGCGATTGACGAAAGGTTCGGTTCGAGTGGTCTCGGCCGAGGAATACGCGGCGGTGATGAGCGCTTGGTATCTTCGCCCGCTGCGCGCGGTCCGGCGCGTGGCGGTGCGGTCGGGCCTGCCGGTGGACGCGGTCACCGACGAACGCGCCCGGCGGGTGTTCGCGCTTGCGACGTGGGGTGACACGGCGCTGGACGAGTCTGAGGACTTCGAGGTCGCGCTCGCCGAGGTTCGGCGGGTGATGGCGCTGGCTCGGATGGCCGTCGCGGCCTCAGCCGATGACGCGGAATCGCTTGTGGCGCCGGAACTATACCCGGCTCTCGCGCTGTTCCTCGACGCCACCGAGCACACACCGCGACTGCGGTCGACTGTGCTTGAAGGCGCCGAACGCATCGTGCGGATATCGGCCGCCAAGCGCCAATCGGCGACGTTCGCACAATATCGACGACTGCTGGCGTCGGAGGCGCAGGTCGCGGCGGACTTCTTCTCGGCGCCCTACCTGGTGGACGTCGCGGTCCAGCGCGTACCCCGCTGGTCGTTCCGCAACTTCTGTCGAATGTATTTGAGGGCGGCGGTCTACCTCGACGCCCTGCGCGACTGGCCCTCCGATGTGGCGGCGGGCCGACTCTCGGTCACACTCGACCGGCCACATCGCAGAGAGCTGGAGGCAAGAGTATTCGCCTGCGCCGTCACGACGCTGGTTTTTCATCCGGTCCTCACACTGGAGTTCGCGGATGCCGCAGGGAAGATCCGGCGGCGCGTCAGTGCCGCTGGGAGCGACCGACAGGTGCCGCCAGGTGTCGTGATGCCGTTCTTGAGGTACGCCAGGACCCGAATTTGGCGACGCGGGCGGGGGTCCCCATAGCCGCCTTATTGGACATTACAGAGACTCGGGCGTGTTCGGTGCAGTGATCTCTTGAGCCATGTTGGTTAGCGGGCGACGTCGAGCCAGATTATTGCCCCACGGACATGTCCCCCAGCGGTACGAAACCCTGTGTAGGGTCGGAGTTTCCGGCCGACCTTGTGTTCTTTTGCGCCGGTATCGGTGTCGAGATGGAGGCCGGCGAATGGATCCGAGCGTTGTGGTCGCGGCAGTAGCCGGAGCAGTATCAACCGGCGCGGTGGCGGGTTTGACTGGTAGCGCCCAGCAAGCGGTCACTGATGCGTACGCGGCGTTGAAAGGTATGCTAAACCGCAAGTACGCCTCGGTAGATGTCGCGATGGTGGAAGCGAAACCGGAATCGGTACAACGCCAGGATGTCCTCGAAGCGGAACTAGTCGAGGCCGGTGCCGAAAATGATGGTGAACTGCAGGCCGCAGCCGAACACGTGCTGCGCGTCGTTCACGAGTACGCGCCGGAGGTCGCAGAGTTGGTGGGCGTCAAGCTGACGCGCGTCAAGGCTGGCGACCTCGAGATCACCAAGATCAGGGCGAAGGGTGCTTCCGGCGTTGACGCCCACGACGTACAGGTCAAAGGCCGAGTCGTAATTAGAGACGTAGAGGTAGGGCAGACACCGCCCCACCCTCGATAGGCGCGGACCGGCATTCGGAGCCGCCGGTTTCCGCGCCCGCCGCCTACCACGATGTCCGTGTAGCCGGAGATCTGTCCCACGTTGGCCGAGACCAGATCGACAACTCCGGCAGCGGCACCCAGTACTACAACACCGGGCCGGGGACCCAAATCATCAACGGTCCTACAACCTCCAGGGCATTGGTCGACCTCCTCGAACTGCGGGGTGAGGACGATGAGCTGCCGATGATCAGCGAGTTGGACCCGTACCGATTGAAGGCCACACCGTCTGAGTTCGGCGACAGCCAAACCTACGGAATAAACGATCCATATGTGCCGCGGACACACGCCCGGGTCGATGCGCGGGTGAGGTCAGCCTTGGCAGGTAAACAGTTGGTGTTGTTGATTGGGCCATCGAAAGCAGGAAAGTCCCGCACCCTGTTCGAAGCCCTCCGCCGTGAACTGCCCAAAGCACGGGTCGTCATCCCGGACCGCAGATCACTGGCTGATCTGCCCGGCTGCGAACAGTACAAGAACCATGTCGACACGTTGGTTGTGTGGTTGGAAGACCTCGAGGATTTCGTCACCGGAGAGCGACCGTTGACGCCGACGTTGCTCGCCGCGCTCACCTCCCGGCGGCACCGAACCGTAGTGGCTGCGACACTGCGCAGTGAGAAGTACGACGAGCTACGTGCCGGTGGTGAGCTCGCCCGCGACCTACGTACCGTGTTCGAACAAGCAAAGCGGATCGAGCTGGCACCAACGAGCGCTGACTCGATCGAGCAGGCCGCCGCGGCGAGGTTGTATCCATCGCTGGATCTCACACGGTACGGGCTCGCCGAGATGCTTGTCGGCGCCCCGGCATTGCTGGCACACTATCGCCGCGGTCATCGAGCAGGGCGGGTTTCCCGCCAGACCGTCGCGTTCACCGCAGTGGTCGGGGTCGTCATCGACTGGGCACGTATCGGGCGTGTCGACCGAATCCCGCACGACCATGTCATCGCGATGGCCCATGAGGTGATCGATACCCGGTACAGCGCCTATGACATCACCGATGACGACCTCGCTGTGGCGCTCGCCGCAGCTCGTCTGCCCTATGAAGGCGCTGGAGATACAGCCGCGATCGACTCGAAATGGCTCACCGATCCCAGAACCCGAGGTTACCGACCATTCGACTATCTCGTCGCCGCCGACGACACCGCCGACCGTCCGATACCGGAGACCTACTGGGAGCGAGCCACCGCAGACGCCGATGCCGAAACTCTCGACGCGGTCGGCGTCAGTGCTGATTACCGCGGCTTACCCACCACTGCGCATACGCTGCTCCGCCGCGCCGCCGACCTTGGCCACACCAACGCCATGCACAACCTCGGGATCCTACTCAAGCAGCGGGGCGAGCTCGACGACGCCGAAATCTGGTGGCGCCGCGCCGCCGACAACGGTGACACCAACGCCATGAGCAACCTCGGTGTCCTGCTCCAGGAACGGGGCGAGCTCGACGACGCGTACACCTGGTACCACCGCGCCGCCGACAACGGTGACACCAACGCCATGAGCAACCTCGGTGTCCTGCTCAAGCAGCGGGGCGAGCTCGACAACGCCCAAACCTGGTACCACCGCGCCGCCGACAACGGCCACACCAACGCCATGTACAACCTTGGCATCCTGCTCCAAGAACGGGGGAAGCTCGACGACGCCGAAACCTGGTGGCGTCAGGCCGCCGACCTTGGCCACACCAACGCCATGTACAACCTTGGCATCCTGCTCGAAGAACGGGCCAAACCCGACGACGCCCAAACCTGGTACCAACGCGCCGCCGAAAACGATCACACCCTCGCCATGTACAACCTCGGTGTCTTGTTCCAGAAGCAAGGGCAGCTCGACGACGCCGAAACCTGGTGGCGCCGCGCCACCGATCTCGGCCACACCGGCGCCGCGCTCAACCTCGGTGTGCTGTTCCAGAAGCAGGGGCAGCTCGACGACGCCGAAACCTGGTACCAACGCGCCGCCGAAAACGGTAACACCAATGCCATGTACAACTTCGGCGCGCTGCTCCACGAACGGGGCAAAGTCGAGGACGCCGAAATCTGGTGGCGCCGCGCCGCCGACAACGATCACCCCAACGCCATGTACAACCTCGGCGCCCTGCTCGCGGAACAGGGCGAGTCCGACGATGCCGAAATCTGGTGGCGCCGCGCCGCCGACAATGGCGATACCAACGCCATGTACAACCTTGGCGGACGGCTCCAGGAACAGGGCGAGCTCGACGACGCCAAAACCTGGTGGCGCCGCGCCGCCGACAACGGTGACACCAACGCGATGTTCAACCTCGGCGCTCTGTTCCAGGAACAGGGCGAGCTCGACGACGCCCTCACCTGGTACCAACGCGCCACCGACAACGGTCACATTGGCGCCGCGTTCAACTTCGGTGTGCTGTTCCAGCAGCAAGGGCAGCTCGACGACGCCGAAACCTGGTGGCGCCGCGCCGCCGATCTCGGCCACACCGGCGCCATGTTCAACCTCGGTGTCCTGTTCCAGCAGCAAGGGCAGCTCGACGACGCCGAAACCTGGTGGCGCCGCGCCGCCGATCTCGGCCACACCGGCGCCATGTTCAACCTCGGTGTCCTGTTCCAGCAGCAAGGGCGGCTCGACGACGCCGAAACCTGGTACCAACGCGCCGCCGACAACGGCTAGGCCTCGAACGACTTTCGTACCTGCAATTCGGTACAACAGCGCTGCTGCGGCTAGCGATCGCCAAACACGCTTTCGAACGCCGTCGGGCTCTCGCCCGAATAAGCCGGACCAGACTTCATTTCCGCAAGCGCTCAGCGCGATTCCCGCCGCCCCGAATTGGCCGCCGATAGTCGCGGGTAGTAGCGCAGCCTCACCAGTGGATACCGCAACACAGCGGTACCCGCCGCGGTCTAGATCGATCGTCGGTGGCGGGCTGTGCTCGTCGATCCGGCGGATGAACATGGCCGTCGGGTGCGAAGACTGCGTCTGGCGGGCAGCGCAGCCATCCGTCAGTCGATCAATATTGAGCCCTCACCGTGGGAGTCTGGACGAGCAGGGCTCAATGTGCCCGGACAAGGAGGCCTCGCATGCGGAATTTCGTCGGAGACGAGTCATTCGAGACGGAGGTCAAGGGCCACCTGTGGGCGCTGCCTGCGGGATGGATTCCCTCAAGTGATGGAGACCAACTGGACGATCTGATGCGCGCTGCACGGGGGGCTCGACGCCGGGGTGCGGACCCGATCAACATCGCCTGGAGCCTCGACAGTTACGCACACGAGATGGGGAAGAAGGACGTGCTGGATCAGATCAGGAGTCGCCTGGTACAGGACGAAGAGGCTGAGGAACGGGAACGCCATCAAGGCCCGTCTGCACGCCCCGTCGAGCAGGGCAACTCCAACTCAAGGTTAGGAAGAGCCGCCCTCATGATTGCGGTGGTCGTGTGTCTTCTCGCGCTGGTCGTAGGGGTGGAGATCGCAGTGCTTGTAGGCATAGTGGTCGTATGTCTTCTCGCGGTCTGGGTCGTCAGGAGGCGTCGGTCTGACCGCTGATCTACACGTCGAAAAGCATCGCAGCCGAAGTCGCGGTGTCGAGATTTCGATGTCTCGGACCTGTACGGATGATTCGTGTAATCGTTCGCACAGGTCCGGCACGACCACCAGTCGTGCGTGGTGGATCCGAACAAGGTCCGGCATGCGTACTACTCTGTCGAAGTTGCCTCTCTCTAATCTCACTGCTCAGAACGGACTTTGATGACGTCTCCGTCGAATGCATCAGATCTCGTAGTCGACCTGCTGATTACTGCGGGACTTCCGGCAGACGAGTCAAACGTGCTGCTGGCAGAGGACAAGCTAGGAAACTCGCTGGTCTGGTTCGGCCAGGAGTACCTGACGGAGAAGTCTAACGAGTGGGACGTGGAGCTGTTCTTCGAGACCTACGCCATCCGCCGTGGGGACAAGCGAGGCTGGTCCAGCTCGATCGTCGCAGGGTTGGCTTCTCGTGCCGACATCCCGGTGCAGGACCGGGACCTGATCGTGGAAAGAGCTCGGCAACGAGCGATCGAGCAGATCAGAGCCTCTGCCTGACCGCCGCCGGTGCGCCGTAGGCGTGCACGATAGTCTGATCGACCATGAATACGATGCTGTCGGAGCTCACCACTATGCGCCTGGGCGGGCCTGCCAAGGCGTACGAGGTCGTGACGACCACCGACGACCTCGTATCTGTGGTTCGCGAAGCGGACTCTGCTGGGCAGCCAGTTCTACTCGTTGGCGGTGGCTCGAACCTTGTGGTGGGCGATCAGGGCTTCGACGGGCTGGTGGTCCGGGTGGCGAGTGACGGTATCCGCATCGATGACGAGGGGATGACTCTCGCTGCCGGGGTTCACTGGGACACCGCGGTGCGACTCTCCCTCGAAGCTGGCATGGCCGGGTTGGAGACCTTGTCCGGTATCCCCGGCTCGGCAGGCGGCACTCCTGTCCAGAATGTGGGTGCTTACGGCTCGTTGACCTCCGAGTTCTTGGAATCGGTCACCGTGTTCGACCGCCACCGCAACGTCGTGGAGGTCTGGGGCCCGGAGCAATGCGGGTTCGGCAGTCATCGTCAGTCGGTGTTCAAACACAGTCGTCGATATGTCGTTCTCGAGTTGCGTCTCAGGTTGGCAAAGGACGTCATGTCCAGGCCGATCAAGTACGACAAGCTGGCCGAAGTGCTCGGTGTGCCGGTGGGAACCGCCGCCGGCGCCCGCGAAGTGCGGGAGGCGGTACTGCAGCTGCGCACGGCTCGCGGGATGGTGTTGGATACCGATGATCACGACACGTGGAGTGTCGGCTCGTTCTTCATCAACCCGGTGCTCCCTCAGGTGCCGGAGCAGGCGGCCGAGTGCCCGCAATACGCGGATCCGGCCGGGACCAAACTCTCGGCGGCGTGGCTGATCGACAACGCCGGCTTCGCCCCTGGATACGGTCGTGACTGGGGTCGTGGAACGGTGGGGTTGTCGAGCAAACATGCGCTTGCGGTAACCAACCGTGGGGGAGCCACCACTGCCGAGGTAATGAGTTTCGCCGCGCACATTCGCGATGGGGTTGAAGAGGTATTCGGCGTACGTCTGGGCCCGGAATGCGATCTGGTGAACTGCCAGTTCGATGGGACTCCGCAATCGGTTTCGAGCTGACGTCGATCCAAGCCGCGCATTCCGGGCCGTGAGGTAGCGCTTAGCTGGCGCTGCTGCTGTGGAGGGCGTCGTACATCATCCGCATGGACCAGATGGTTGAGCGGATTTCCTGCAGCCATTCCGCCGTTGTCCAGGTCGTGCGCACGGTGCTGCGGCTACTGGTGCCTATGTGGGCTCCCACCGTGGTGACCGAGACTTCGGCGGTGGCGCCGAGCATCGCAAGTGCCTGAGCGTGTTGGAATGGCCCGTGGATGGCGGAGGTGACAACCAGTATCCGGCTGCCGGGGGTGGTATGTGCGACGTTGACGAAGTGGCGGTAGGTATCGCTGGTGGTGGCTCGGGGGCTACCAGGAGCAGGGGCTGCGGCAAGCCCGATAACCGGGATGGGGTCGGTGCGGAGAGTGCGTACTTCGCTGGGGCCTGGTGTACGCGGCGCAGCCATCATCTGGGGTGAATCGAAGGTGGCGGACAAGGCCACGGCCATCACGTCGAGTTCGTCCTGCGCCCAGCCCGCGCCCAGATCCGTGGCCAGTTCGTGTTCGCCGGGGGTGATCTCGCGGCGGCTGCCCAATCCCCAGATGTTGCTGACGTCCAAGCCGATGGAGACGAGTTCGGCGAGAAGTTCTCCGCGCAACAGGCAGCTGTTGATGCGGCCGCCCAGAACCAGTGCGTGGTCGTAGGAGCCAAAGTCGGTTGCTGGGTTGCCGGTGGGCTCTCGATAGAGGCGCTTCACCAAAGCATCGGTGGTCTCGGTGACATGGGCGGGGAAGTCGGCTTGCCGGGCTTCCCACCGTTCTCCTCCGCGGCGGAAGTCGAAGATGTCGCGGGTGAGGGTTTCGGCTTCGGTCAGCCGAGAGCCCAGGTCGTGTGCAGTTAGCTTGTGGCCGAAGTTCCCGAGCAGTTCGGTCATCTCGGCGGAGTCCAGCCACGCCGAGGTTGCCGCCAGCACAGAGTCCCTGTCGCGTGCGTCGTCAGGGAAATCGATGATGGAGTAGTCGATTCGGTGTTCTGTGTTTTCGCGGGTCAGCATCGTCACGCTTTCAGTATGGACAGCAGTCCTCTGCGGTGGGGCCGGAGTGGCGCGCTGAGCGCGGCCCCGTTGGGATCGGGACCGCGCTCAGGGGGCACGGTCTACTTCTTCTTGGTCGCGTCGATCGCGGTCTTGCCGAGTGCCCGGACCGTCTGCTCCTTTCGCTGCTTGACGGGCTGCTTCTCGGAGGCGTTGGGGCGTTCTTTGTTCTCGAAGCTGCGCAAGGCGGGTCACTTCCTTTGTGTCGAGCGGGAGGAGCGGGTTCGCTGCTCTGCCTTGTACTGACGGACAGGGCTGCCCATCCCGACCACTGCTGAAAGTGGGCTTGACGTAACGGCTTTGGCTTGTACTGCGAAGAGGTGGCGAAACGTTCGCAGAGAGGCCGGGGCATGTGCCGTGGTTCGGTGTGACAGCCAAGGAACTCCGATCGTCGGTCGGAGCGTGTTTTCGTCTGTGGGAATCAATATTCGAAGGCCGGACGATCTTCTGGAGTGAGGGCGGTTGGCGAGCCAGCGGTGTCAGAGGCGTGGTTTGCAAGCCGGACCCGTGGCAGGTGGTGGGCGGCATCTTTGTCACTGTCGACGGCTGGCGCACACCGGCAGCGATCCGCAGCGCCCTCACATGCCTGCTGCCGGATCAGCTCGATGATCTTCGGGTCGCGTTGGTGGATCTGGGGCTCGACCTCACCGAGAACAGCCGGAAGGTGTGGCATGAGCACGGCTGCGCAGTGACGCCCTCAGGTCCGCTGTCCGCCGCGCGCTCCCGGATCCTGAGGCAGCAGCGGGACATGCTCATATACCGGACCTCACAGCAGTTCCGCCTGGGTCCGCCTCCGCCAGAAGGGTTCACGACCGAGTTCGTGCCCTGGAAGTGGTCGACGACGTCGCCGCGATGGACGCGGGAGACGACGGGCTGGGCTCGTGATCTGACTGCGCCATCGGCTCGCGCGAGGGGCCTGTACGCCGAGTTCGGTCGCGGTCTTGTCAAGCTCAGAGGAGCTGAGTACAGAGAGTTGATCAAGTCGTGGCTCGAACGCGAACGTGACCGAGATGCGCTGCGGTCTTTGGTCGGAGACGGTGCGTGTATTGCTGTGCACCGCAGGCTGTTCGAGTACTTGATGGTGTTGCACGGCCCGAGCTGGGAAGGCGCAGAGACTTTGTGCACGCCGGAGAAGTCCGATATCGAGCTGCATCGCCGAACTCGTTACGACGGAGCGAAACTGGCGGCGGAGTGGGGCGAGCCTCTGGAACGTTACGGAGGTTCTCTTCGCGCTTCGCATGTGGCGCGTGCCAGCTGGGAGCTCGGTGCCAAGACTGCCGAAGACCCGCCCGGTGTCAACCAACACCGCCACCAGGAGCTGGTCCTGTTGGACCTCGCGGTCGGAGATGTTCTTCGGGTAGCCGAGGGCACAAACCTTCCGGCCCTGCTCGTAGCAGGGTGCGCGGAGCTGTTCGCCTGGAGTTCCAGGGCCGCCGATGCCCGTCCGGACGATTGGCTGGCCAAGTTGCCGGGCAAGTCCGGCACGTTTCACAGCGGGACCCTGGAGAAGCCCGGTGCCAACGAGCAGCGGCTGTTTCTCAGCGCGGCCTATGACCTCATCATGGGCATGGTGGATCAGGACTTCAAGGACGACCACGTCGGCACGTCGGGCGATGACGATCCCGCTGTCATCGACAGTGCGGCAGGGCAGGGTCAAGATGGAGCCCGGGACTGCTCTGAGGTGGAAGGCGACAGCGGTGGCGACGTCGATTGATGACCGGGACGCGGCGATCGCCGAAGCTCTGAGGCTTCGGGGAAACACCGCTGACACCGAAGAACGCGTGCGCCATGCCAAGCAGTGGGCAAAGGCGATCGTCTCCAACGAGGGGCGACTGCCCCATCAGGCTCACGCACTGCATCTGGTGGCCGTCCCCTTGAGTTCACAGATCCCGTCGCGGGAGTTGGCACAGATCCTGGACCGTCCGATCCAGGTGATCACCGCGCACTGCAGCGACCTGGAGTCGCTGCGTTTCGCAGCGCTGCTGGCCCGCACTTCGTCGATGGCCATGAGCAAGCTCGACTCCTACACCGATGCCTTCTACCGAATCAACCGTGCCTATGCCTTGTTGAAGAAGGCGAGCCAGAACCCAGCAGCCGTAGGTGATCTGGTCTTCCTCGAAGCCATGCAGCAGGTGTATCTGCAGGAGTCCGGTCAGCTGGCCCGCAATGCCGAAGCCGCGCTGGTGGAGTGGAGACCTTCGGTGTTCGCCAGACAGGCGGCCAATCCCGAGGACATCCATCGACCCGCACATAGTTTGACCTCGCAGACGCGCAGATCGATTCGTGTTCTGGCGTGGGGCAGCACTCTGTCGGCGTTCAACGCGATGCGGTTGGTGGTGAGCATCGGACAGATCCGCCAGGAGCAGCCGCAGGAGTCCTTGTACGCCCCGACGTGGATGATGACCACTGAGAACATGGCCATGCGCGCACTGCTGCTGTACACGACCATGGCGGCCTTGGAGGGCGACAGTAGCTCTGTGGCGCCCTGCCTGACGATGATTCCCTTCATGTACAGAAGCGCGATCACCGCTGCCAGTGCGGTGCCGACGACGAACCACATCATGGATCTCGTCCGTGTGAGCCTGCACTACAGTTTTCTGGCCGAAGGCCGCACCCCCTGCCGTGATGTCACCCGATCGAAGGTCAAACCGCTTCCCTCGATCCCTGAGTTCCTGCGCAGCGACACCGGGATGCTCGACTTGGATGCTTGCTCGACCAGCTTGCTGCGCAACAACCACAATGCCGGCATCCTCGACACTCTCGCCTACTCCGGGGTCTATGACCTGTTCCAGGCGTGGAGCGGAACAACATCGCTGGACAAGACCTTCGAACCGTGGGTGCGCCAGCACCGTGCCCGGCGTCTGCACGACACCAACGGCGAGAATTTGCGAATACGGCTGGCCACACCAGCTGCGAACCGGTCCTTGGATATCAATGCCGAGGCGGTGAGCCAGAAGCTGCGCAGCGGCTCCGACCGCAACCGAGAACTCCTGCCGGGCCACAGCACAGCGCGCATCGTCCGCCCCGCACAGTGACGGCAACCAAGAAATAGCTAGAAGCTACTACTCATGTGGGTGTGGTGTTCACGGTGCCGGATGCTGTCGGGCCGGGACTTATCATGAGGTCAACGGACCAGTCGAGAGGTAAGCACTTGCAGATCACCAGCGTCGGGCACGCCGGCTTCCACATCCGTACCGCGGCGGGAACCATCCTCTGCGACCCATGGGTCAACCCCGCCTATTTCGGATCCTGGGTTCCGTTCCCCGACAACTCGCAGCTGGACTGGGATGAGCTCGGTAACTGCGATTTTCTCTACGTCTCGCATTTGCACCGCGACCACTTCGACGCGAAGAATCTGGCCGAGCACGTCAACAAGGACGCCGTCGTCCTGCTGCCGGACTACCCGGTGCCGGATCTGCGCCGGGAGCTGGAGAAGCTGGGCTTCACCAAGTTCTTCGAGACCGAGGACTCGGTCAAGCACACCATCTCCGGACCCAAGGGCGATCTGGAGATCATGATCGTGGCGCTGCGCGCCCCTGCGGACGGCCCGATCGGTGACTCCGGCCTGATCGTCTCCGACGGTGAGACAACCTGTTTCAACATGAACGACGCCCGCCCTGTCGACATGGACGTGGTATTCGATGCGTTCGGTCATATCGACATCCACTTGCTGCAGTATTCGGGCGCCATCTGGTATCCGATGGTCTACGACATCCCCGCCCGTACGAAAGCCAACTTCGCCCGCCAGAAGCGACAGCGAGGAATGGACCGGGCCCGGGCTTACGTCGATCAGGTCGGTGCGACCTGGGTGGTGCCCTCGGCTGGTCCGCCGGTGTTCCTGGATCCGGAACTGCGCTACCTCAACGACGACGGCGATGATCAGTTTTCGCCCGAGAACAGCAACATCTTCCCTGACCAGTTGGTCTTCCTCGAGCAGATGAAGATCCACGGCAACGAGGGCGGGATCCTCCTGATTCCCGGATCGGTCGCCGATCTGCGGGGTAAGGAGCTGACCGAACTCAGTCACCCGGTCGATCCCGACACCATCTATGGCGACAAAGCCGCCTACATCGAGGACATGGCGCAGCGTTTCACACCGATCATCGAAGCGGAGAGGGCATCCTGGGCTACCGGCACCGGGTCACTGCTCGAGCCGCTGAAGGAGCTGTTCGAACCGATCATGAGGCAGAGTGATCTGATCTGCGACGGCATCGGCTACCCGGTCAGTCTGGTCATCGGCGAGGAGACGGTCGTCCTCGACTTCCCGAACCGTGAGGTGCGCAGCCCGATCGAGGGCGAGGGCCGCTACCGCTACGGGTTCCGGATCGCCCCCGAACTGGTGCGCACCGTGCTGCGTGACAACGAACCGGATTGGGTCAACACCATCTTCCTGTCCACCCGGTTCCAGACATGGCGCATCGGCGGCTACAACGAGTTCCTCTACACCTTCTTCAAGTGCCTCACCGACGAGCGCATCGCCTACGCCGACGGTTGGTTCTCCGAGGCACACGACGACTCTGCTTCCACCGAACTCGAGGGCTGGGAGATCCAGCGCCGCTGCCCGCACCTCAAAGCTGACCTCTCCAAGTTCGGTGTGGTGGAAGGCAACACGCTCACCTGCAATCTGCATGGCTGGCAATGGGACCTCGAATCTGGGCGATGCAAGACCTCCAAAGGCCACGAACTGCGTTCCCGCAAGCTCTGATCTGTCGATTCCCAGGGGCGATACCGAAGCTGCGCTCGCTGAGCGCAGCTTCGGTATCGTTCAGCCCCGCATAATCCGGCTGACCCGCCGCGCGGTCATCGCATCGGTCGCGTGGTCGCCGAAGCGGAGGTTCAGCTCCTGCTGGACCTCTGTCGGTGTCCACTCTCGACTTTCCCGCCCGAAATGCAGGGTCAGGTGGTCAGCGAGCAGCCCCACAGCGACATCGGTGATCATGCGAGGATTGAGCCGCGACAGATCCGCAGTCGGCGCCAATCGGGTCGCTGCGATCCGAACGGCATCGACGGCAGGCGAGCCGTCGATGAGCTCAGCGAAAAAGACCGAAGCCAACGCCGTCTGATGCAGATCTTGATGGGCGGCATCAGTTTCGGCACCGACCTGTTGTGAGCTGGCGGCTTCGTCTTCACCGGTGCCGACGCGCGCCCACATCGAAGGGCTCTGGGCATGCTCTACCCGTCGAAGCAGCTTGGGCACGGCGAGCACCTCGTGCAGCCATCGCATGCCCGCGGATGCCTTGGCCACGGCGACGACATTGTCGATGTCTGCTCGCACCGAGGCCGACAGATCCTGCCCGTCGAGTTCGATGCCGAGCCCGGCCAGGTACCGCGTCTTTTCCGCGGCGAACCTGTCCAATGCCCAATCCTCGTCAGGGACCGGCCCCAAGGACCAGGCGTCCAGGATCATCAGTTTCAGCAGCTGCCGAAGCCAGGGGTCGCCGAGCGCGTCGGCGACCCTGGCCGTTTCCTGCGGCTTGAGGTTGTCCGGGCGTGCCGGGCGCGACAGCTCCACCACATTGCGTGTACGCATCACGTCCACATAGGCGTGGTTGACGGTCCGGGCGAGGTAGGCCTGGGGGTTGCGGGCCGCGATCACCTTCTCGCGCTCCTTCCACACGTGGACTTCGACGAATCCCAGCAGCGACAAGCAGCCCTCGCACCGGCCCGCGGGGACTTGCCCACTCAACATTGCCCATGCCCTGGGCCAGGTCGAGGGGCATCGCCCGCTGGGGCCGTGCTCGAAGTCACGGCCCCGACGCAACGCGCTCCAGATGGAGTTCCCCCAGCTCTGAAGGAACTCCGAACGCTCCCGGGATGATCCGGCCGCCGCGGTGGTCACTGCGCCACCTCGGCGGCGAGATCGCCGGTTTCGATGGCCTGGGAAATCTGGTCCTGATCTGCTCCGGACAGCCATCCCAAGACCATCAGAGCGGCCGAGCGAGGTACCTCGACACCGCCGGGAATGACCGTCGTGCGCCGTGCCAGCGTGGGCGCGGTTCCGCTCAGTTCTTCCCACCGGAATCCGGCGATCCTGGCGCTGAGCCGTACCACGAGGTAGCTGTCATCGTCAGCCGCCGCGACGGCGATCGGGCGGATGCGGCCCTGGAGGCTGACCAGAGCGAGCATGCCCGGTTCCAGGGTCGGTGTGGCGCCTGCGGTCAGGAGCCGGTAGCGCTGTTGCTGGACCCGGACCTGTAGTCCGGCCGCCTTCACTCGGGCCGGGTCGCAGACCCGACGGTGGCATTGCCGCCTGCGTGTCGCGGCGGCGTCGATACGAACCTTGTCGTTTGCCCGTCGAGGCATGGCTGGAACCTTCTTTCGCCGGTAACTTGTGCCGGCTACCACATTCGGTTCCGCATAGCTCCTGGTCAGATACTCGACGTCAGGGCCCACCATTACGACGAATCTGAAAATTTAACTGTTCAGATAGTGTCGGTGAGGTTGCCTACGATGGATCTTCGGTGGTGTTGTGGGCCATCTCGAGAAGGCGATACGCCTGCCGGTTCATCGTGGTTCTTGCCAGCCCAGCCGCATCGGACTCCGCTAGGCCGTGCTCCTCGGCGAGAACGCGGGTGTGCTCGCCGAGCAGCGCCTCGCACAGGTCGGCGATCCCGAACCTCGGGTGTGCGTCCGGGGCTTCCTCGGCATTCACCGGGATACGCTCACCAAAACGCAACGGTTCTGCTGGGCAGGTCCGGACAACAGTTCACCTTGTGCGTCACGATCAGCGACATAGCCATCGAAGTGGTAGCCGTTGCCGGACACATCGATCCGATCCGCCGCCACCCCGGCCCCGACAAGCAGCGCCTTGACCGCCTCGGCGCGACGGAGGGCAAGGACCTGGCGAGTTCGGTCACCGGCAGGCGTGAGCTCGCCGTAGCTAGATGTGGCTCCTACCAACGCGATCCGCGCACCCGGACATGTCTGAGCGGCCGTGGCGATCTGCGCGATGACGGCACGGGCTGCGGCAGGGTCACGAAAGATTGCTACGTTCTCCAGGAATCCCACCGGGCCCGTGTCAGGCAGCCGGAAGTTGCGCACCGAGCATCCAACTGGGAACGAAACCGGGGCAGGCACTGCCACCGTGGACACCTCCGGAGCGTTGAGCGGGGCCTCACCACTGCGGGGAGAAGTATCGAGCTTGACCTCAGCGGCACCAGCGGCGCGGCTGATCTGCACCCAGATGTCGACGAGGTTGTCGCGGCTGGCCTGATCCAGTTGCTGCTGCGGTGCCCTGGTTTCGCCGATTCCGACCAACACCACCGTGATGCCGTGCAGGTCGGGGAGCTGATTATGTTCTTGCAAGAACCGCACTGCTCGCTGTGGGTCAGCGCTCAAGAACTCGTCTCGGGCAAAGTTCAGCACGCCGGTGTCTTGCAGCCCGGACCCCTGCAGAATCACCTCGCCCCCCTGAGGACAGCTGGCGTGGACCGCGTCCGCAGCGACCGAAAGCCCGCGCAAGTAGTCCGCATGCGCTGCTCGCGCACCGATCCGCTGCACCACCGCCCCCACGTTGGTGACGAACTGCGAACGCTCTTGCCCAGCGGCGGCCTCATTGTGCGCGCCCGGCTCGAACTTCCCGGCCTGCACCAGCCGAGGGTCTCCGTCGATGCCGACCACACCGACAGGGCTGCCTTCGGCCACAGCTCGCGACAACGCACTCGCCATTGCCGTCGTAACCTCGGGCGTCGGCACGTTCGCGTGCCCGGCAACGACCATCACCAGCGGACCGGCCCCTCCCTCGTTCCCACAACCGGCGGGCATCCTGACGCCGGACGCCGCGCCGATCGCGGTCGGCTCCTCATCTCCGCAGCCAGCGGCAACAACGCCGCTCAGAACCAGCAGCAAAGCTATCCATCGCATGGCCGGGTACCTCATTTCACATCGTTCGGCAGTCACATACGTGGTCTGACGGATGGCCCGACAGCAGCGACAAACCCACTCGGTCACCGATGCCCCAAAAGTCACCCCCGGTGTGGCTCATGACCAGCCCTTGCCGTTTGGCGTGCCCAAGACCCACTGCATGGCCCAGCTCATGGCGAAGAACTCGTAGCAACAGCGTGGGTGAGGCCATGAGCTCCGCCGACCAGCACACGACCGCGAACCCACCTAGATAGGTGTTGTTGATGGTGTCCGGGTGCAGACCGCCGAAGCCGAGAACGTCCTGCCGCGGGGGCATGAATTCCTCCCCGTATACACCGCAGGCGATGCGGATCTCGTTGACCGCGGGTGCACGCACACACTGTTCGGCGTCGAAATTCTCGTCGATCAGCAGCGGCAACGAACCGATCTGTCGGATCTCCTCGGCCACGGTGACCACGCTCTCGTGCAGCGCAGGTAGCCGTTCGCTGTCGCCATCGCGGATCCGCACTCGGACAGTGGCGGCACTGCCGGTGCCCCATCGCACCGGGCAGCGTCGGTGAGCAGATCCCGGTCCCAGGAATGAGTAGTCCACGCCGTAACTGGTGGTGCACCACAGCGCAGACCACGTCGTGGCAGCTTCGGATCCAGCGGTGCCCAGGAGGCTGGGGCGGGTCGTGGCTTGGTCTGGATGGCCTGGATCCGGGAGCAGGTGCAGACGGCGCCCGGATCGGACCATGGGGTTTGTGGACGTGGAATAGGCAGAGATCACGCTGCGCTGCCTTTCACTTCCCCGGCTTCCCCGGGCACGACGGGTGGAATCTGTTGTGCCGGTGCGGGAAGGGGTCCGGACTCGGTCACCGCGGTCTTGCGGGGATCCTGCATGCGCTGCGCCATCAGCACCCGCGCGTAGTTGGCGGCCTCGGCACCCAGCGCCTGCCGGTCGGCGCGAGCCTGGTTGCGTCGGGCAAGGTCTCGATCGAATTCGCCGGCGTGATGAGACACGACGTGGGTGGCGCGCTCGACAAGACCGCGAGCCTGTCTCACCGCTTCTTCCTGGCCGGCCACCGCGGAGTGTGCCCGACGGAAACTTCGCGGGAAGGGATCTGTCAGCCGCGCGGTCACCAACGCCACACCGACGCCGCTGATCAAGTAGAGGCAGCCGAAGAACAACGCACTCAGGTGGGCACGGGTGACATCCAGAGATGCCGTCGCACCACCGAATCCGGATTCGACGGCGTTGGAGGACACTATGTTCCAGCGCACCGACACCATGGCGGCACCGAACGCCAGCCAGACAACGAACGCTGCCGCAGCGCTGACCCAGGCGCGGCGGATTCCTCGTGCCACCTCCATCATCGACTGCCCCATCGCGGCGGCGGCGATCAGGGACAGCACCGTGGTGCAGGCAGCCATCACCCACGATTCCAGGGCATAGCCGCCCAACAACAGGTCCAGGGCGTGTTTGAACGCGATGAGGTCGGCGAACCCGCCGAGCACCAGGATCATCAGGTGCAGGCGGGTTTCGGTCGTCGGATGTCCCACGAGCTCGTCGAGTTCGGCAACGAATCGGGGAGTTCGACGGGTGGGCTCAGAGCTGGTCATCGGAGTTGTCCTTCCTGCCGCGGAGCCGGTCTGCGGCTTCGTCACGGATCTTCTGCAGGCGGGTCAGTTCTGCGGTGAGAAAACCCAGGTGGCTCTCGGCGTTGGTGAGCTCTTGTGCGGCACGTCCGTAGTGAACGTCGTCAACCGAGCATGCGTTGATGTACTCGGTGTCGACGGTGGCCAGCCATTGCGCGACCCAGGACTCGACCAACCGGTCCAAGACGACAGCTGTGCCTTCGTCGATCGACCCGTCGAGGGCGTCGACCTCGTTCGCGATTCGTTGCCTGACGAGTTCGGGGTCGGGAGGAGGAGACATCGCGTGTCCGCGTGCTCGCCACCCGTCGATCTCGGAGATCTCCACGAATGGTGGGCCGGTGGCTGCGCCTGACCCTGAGTGCCCGCTGCCGACTGCCGACCAGTCGGGTCTCACGGGGTTCTTGCCGGATCGTTTGAACATCCGGTCACCTCCTAGCTTTCATCCAGTGCTGACGGATACCGGCGCCCACATGACGCATCCGAGTTCGGACGACAGTCATCGCTGGTGCGCCACCGCCGTATCCGCGCTCACCACTTCCGAGGGAGCTGCGTCTTCGGTGAACTTCTCGACCCAGACGGGAAGTGGGGTGCCGGTGAACTCCAGGACCGACAGCACAGCCGCACCGCCGCCGTGCGCGCGGAGCAGATGCTGCTGGTAGGTCTGGGTCCTGCGGCCCGCATGCTCATACTGACGGCGCACCAAAGCAGCACCGATCTTCTCGATCGCGACGATCTCGCCGTCCAGAACGGCAACCCGCTGCTGCAGGGTGCGCAGCTGATTGCGAAGCCCGGATTCCTCCCGGACATGGACCGACCGTCGCGCGTCCCATTCACGCTGATTGCGGGCAGCGATCAACTCATCGGGTTTGTCCCGCTCCAATGTGTTTCGACGGGTTAGCACCTCTGCGGGCGCATGCGCCGGGAACTCGGCCAGGTCTGCGCCAACCTCGTCCAACCGTTGCTGGATGGAGCGGATCTGGGTTGTGCAAGCATCGCGCTCGGCTACTTGCGTTTCGACTGTTGCCGCGACCCAGGACCGCAGTCTGGCCGCCTGCTCACCGAACCGCCGGTGTAGCCAGGCCACATGCGGTGCGGTCACCAACAGCTCAGTGCTGGACTGCTGGTGGTCGATGCCGTCCACCAGCGGCTGGAACACCCCGCGCTTGCCGTCTTTTCGGGCAGCTTGCCGATCGCGCCACCAGGCCACGGGGCCGTAGGGGACAGGTCGGCTCGCTCGCATCATCCGCCGCAACCGGCGCTCTTCAGGTGGCAATGTCTCGCCCCTTCTGCTTGAAAACTCGAACAGAAGGTTCTGACGGACACAGGCAGCCCAACTGGGTCACCCGCAAACAGATCAGGGTCGTGCGCGTAGCAACCCGCAGTTAATCAAAGCTCGGCTTGACGTCGATCAGCGATACCGTCCAGACGCACCACCGACAGCGCCGGTGCACGTGGTCGTCGCCGCTGATCGACAGCCCGCGTCGCACCTAGCAGCTACGCCATATCCGGTGTTCTTCGGCGACTACTACCGGAACCACATTGACGCGAGGCGCCACACCCGCGAAAGATCCAGGCCTACAATCGAATACCAGTAGAACGCAAGTTTGCGAGTCTCACTAACTTCCTTCTGCGGACCATCGCGGAAATGGAATGGAGCTTGATGTCTGACATGGATCCGAAGGTTCGGAAAATAGCATGGGACATGATGAGTCCAGAACGTCGGAGAGAGTTCCTGCTCGAAGAACAAGAGGAGGAAGCCCGTCAGGCATGCAGGGACGCCTTGCCGACCATGAGTCCAGAGGATCGGACGTACTGGCAACAGCGCCTTCATTAAGGGACAGTCAAGTCCTGGCCACAGTAGCGTCGTCGATCGCGACCCGGCTTTCCTCGAGCCTCGATCCGCCGGTGTCGGCCGGATAGGACGAACAGTCCCTAAATGGGAATTTGAACGGCGAGCCTACGATCAGGTTTGAGCAGTCGGGGGCGGGCGCCGGTTAATGATCACCCTTGAGGAACACGTGTTGCGGACGTTCTTCAGCTCGGCCAAGGTGCAGGTCATAACAACTCGGCTGCCTGCCGGAAGTTATTGCGCTGCCGCATATTTCGCTCGGCATCACCCCCGCTGAAAAGTGAACGCGGTGGCGTGAGCAGCGCGAGGTTCTGGATCTTCGACGACGACCCGGTCGCGTTGGAAAACTCGGACCGCGAGCATCCAGGTGAGCCAGCCGAAATCGGCCTCTATGCGCGGATGTTCGAGAGGAGCTGAAACGGTCTATGGTCGCGAGGCCCGTCAACTGATCTTGATCGCCTCTGCGACCTCGACCAGCGCATCCGCGGCGATCCTGTTCAGGTGCAGGGCCTGCCTGTGCAGCTCGACCGTTGTCGGTAGGTCCCAGGCAGTCAGATGAGGGCGGCGGTTCATCGCGCGCCTCTCAGCCGCTCGACGAAGCGCTCACCCGACCCAACATCCTCGCGGGAGCCGGAACGCCTCTTTGTCGCGGACACTCCCGCTGCTGGTGCGGCAAAGGCTATGCCGCACCCGGGTTGTCGGTGCGGCCTGCGATGCTCTGATGGAAGACATCAGGGAGGAGGCTCGGTGGATACGCACACCGATGTGGCGCTGTTGCGCGATCCCGTGATCGTCGGGTTCGCTGCGTGGTTAGCGGAGGAGTCCAGGTTCGCACGCCGGACCCATCGCACCTACACCGAGCGCGTCGCGACCTACCTCTCGTGGCTGGCCGAATCCGGCGAGCACACCGACGCTCTCGATGATCGAACCGGACGAGATAGAGCGGTCGGTGCGTACCTCGCCGATGCCCGCGACCGTGAGCTCGCACCGGCCACCATCAACGTCACCCTCGCCGCGCTGTCGGCGCTCTACACCTGGCTCGGTCTCGGCGAGCCCACCGAGGCACGAGCATCCGACCCGCAAGTCCCGCTGCGCGTGCTCGACCCTGGCGAGCAGCGTGCGTTGTTGACCGCCGCGGCCGCCGAAGGGCCCCGCGCGATGGCGCTGGTGACACTGGGGCTCGACGTCGGTCCCCGCGAGAGCGAGCTAGTCGCACTCGATATCGATGCGCTGGATCTAACCGAGCACCCAGGCAGCACCGAGATCATCGACTCCGCTGGCGGGGTGCGCAGCGTGCGGATCCAGCCGGGAACCCGCGCTGCCCAGGTCGCTTGGCTCGCGCACCGCCGCCAGCTCCTCGGTCGCCACCGCGCCGCGACCGAACGGGCACTGTTCGTCTCGCTGCGTGCCCCACACGGCCGGGTGGCGCTGCGCACCGTCGACGACATCGTGCGCGAGGTCGGCGCCGCGGCCGGGCTGGTCGTCTCGCCGAGCACCCTGCGCGCCACCGCCGAACGACGCGAGTGGACCAGTGGCATCGACCCCGCCACGATCGCGGCCCGGTTCGGCCAGCGCGCCACCAACAGAGACAGGGTGCGGGCGCTGCTGGGTGGGGCGCCCCGACGGGTCCGGGGCGCGCTTACCGACAGCGAGCAGCTGCTCCTGTTCGGCGACGCCGTCTAGCCGACCCGCGCCGCGCGGGCCGAAGCCCTTACCTCACTGCTGGTACACCTTCACCGAAGAAATCGACGGCCGGACCTGATGCGATGTCCATGTCCCGCCGTTTGGCGCCGGCGCGCCTGACTAGATCAGGATCACCAGCGCCACGAACACGACGAGGCCGAGCGGAATCCACCACCACCGAAACCCGGACCTCACCGGAGGCGAGGGATACGACGGTGCGCCGACCGACCGGGGCCGGCGGTCGCGGCCGGTGTGGGTGCCGACCCGGTTGAGTGCGTGGACCTGACGCTGCACCTCACTGAGGCTCGGCGTGAACCGCGCGCCCGGCGAATTCGGGCATGAAGGACTGTCGTGCCAGCCGACCGAACACCGATCACACCGATAGCGCCCAACCATCGCCACCACCACCTCCACCCCTCGCGCCAATCGAAACGCGCCCACCGTAGCCCTCACTCATAATCCACGTGAGCACACTGCGCTAATAAATCGTTCACACCTCATGCTCCACCGGTAACAAACAAATAACGAAGCGGACGACCGTCGAGTCTGACGAGGGCAATGAGTGAAGGGCTTAGCCTGATACTTCACATCAGAACCACTTGGGGTGGACTTGACCAACTTCCATAAGGCGAAGAAGTCGGCGGCGGTGCTGAAGCACGAGATCCTCGACCAATACGCCTCGCCTTTCGCGAGCAAGACCGGGTTCAATTCGGTGGACCACCGCGTGGCCTTCATCGACGGGTACGCCGGACCGGGCCGTTACGACGACGGCGAGGAGGGTTCCGGCGCCATGTTGCTCCGCAAGGCGCACGAGTCGGCCAGCTGGGCCACGCCACGCCAGGTCGAGCTTCATTTCGTGGAGAAGGAACCGGAGTTCACGGCTCGACTACGCGAGGTCGCGGCTGCTGAAGGTGTTGGTATCAGTTTCACCATCGACGATGGTGACGTCTCGAAGCACCTACCGAAACTGCTCAAGTCCGCCGAGGGTATCCCCCTGTTCACATACCTCGATCCGTGCGGGCTGATCATTCCGCTCGATGAAGTTGCCAGCATCTTCGATCGCCCTGGCGGCCGCGGCGCTCCTGCGACCGAGGTTCTTATCAACCTCACCGCACACCTGCGTCGGTTCGGCGGAATTCTGACCAGTGACAACCCGATCGAGGCCTCTCTGAAACGCATCGATGAGGTGTGTGGCGGGGATTGGTGGCGGGAGGCTTGGCTCAAGGAATGCCCCACAAAGAACGCCTCCGATGACCAAAAGGCCGCAGCCGAAGCGGCTGTCGTCGAGGGATACGCCAAAAGGCTGAGCACTCGCGCGGGAACCGCAGGTACGTGGGTTATCGCTGTCCGCCCACGCAGCGATCTCAAGCCTCTGTACTACCTCATCTTTGCGACCCGGCACCCCGACGGCCTGGTCACATTCGGTGAGTCAGCTTCGCTCGGGCTCAAAGCATGGCGCAAGTACCACGCCGAAATCGCCGCTGAGGGAACGTTGTTCGCCGACGGCTCGTGGGAGGAGGCGTGGACGGAACAGGAGGCGATCCTGGACAAGCAGTGGGTCGAAACGCTCAGCGACCGAATTACTGTTGAGCTGGCAAAAGGAACACCGTTCAGCATTCTCGAACGAGCAGGCGATGTGCTTGGTGACCTCGCCGGGGTCGTTCGTGGCACACACTTCCGCAAGGCCATAAACAAGGTGCGGGCGGACGGGAAGACAGCGACGGATCCCAAGGGCGTGAAGGATCTTTGGAGCTTGAGGATCAAGCCCTCGTAGGCGCGGGCATTTCATTCCACACCCGGCCGTCGAGCTCTCTGCCGGCGGCCTTGGGCGTCCGACCGCCCCACTGCTTGAAGAAGAAGGCAACGTGTTGATCGCTGCATTCGTCACGCAGCTCACGTACCCAGTCCGGATCGAGTTCACGATGCTTCGGACCGCTTTCACCGCCGGCAATCAGCCAGTGGATTCCGTTGAGGTCGAGCCCCGCAAGCGAACCGAGCAGCGGCTCGGCCGAGACGAAGCGGGTCGCTGCGGGCACACGGCGAAGTTCGTCCAGGCGCCACAACTGTGCGGTGGTCTCCACGCTGACGCCGAGCCAGACATTGCTCGGCCACGGGAGCTCAGCGGCCATGTTTGCCGCTCGCTTGGGTCGTTTGGTCAGTAGCTGGTAAGTGTGTCGTGGGGTGTCTGCCATCACCTGAAATACATCGCGGATGAAGGATGCCGACACCCGCGCGTGAAACAGGTCGGACATGCTGTTCACGAAGATGAGCCGCGGAGTCGACCATCGATAAGGGATATCCAGTGCCGAAGGGTGCTCAGTAATCGCGAACCCAGGACCGCTGGTGCGTGGATCGCCGTCGCTCTGGTACTTCGAGTTCCCCATGGCTTTTAGACGTTTCGCCAGTGTCAGGGCATAGCAGTTGTCGCACCCCGGACTGATGCGATCGCACCCGGTAGTCGGGTTCCAAGTCGCCTCTGTCCACTCGATCCCGGTACCGTCTGCCATCTCATCAAGGTATGCCAAGTCAGGATGCCGGTGTACCAGCTCACCCAAGAAGCGTGGAGATACGCGTTCTCAATTTGCTGGGGCCAACGCGCAGAAAAGCTTGACCCAGATTTTCCACACACCGCCTCCGAGGTCGATCGCAGTTGTCGGTGGCGTGCTTACCGTGGGTGGGGTGATGTCACTGGCGAAGCTGTCCGCGGGCGAGGGCTACGAGTACTACACGCGCGTGATCGCCACCCACGACGCGAACGAGCGCGGGACCACGGGGATCGACGACTACTACTCGGAGAAGGGTGAGTCGCCGGGTGTGTGGCTCGGCGCCGGCCTGGCCGCGCTCGGTATCGACGAGGGCGAGCAGGTCACCGAAGCGCAGATGCGCGCCCTGCTCGGTGAGGGCCTGCATCCCAACGCCGATGCGATCATCGACGCCGCGATCACCGAACAAGTCGTGCTCGGCGCGAAGTCGAAAGACGTGATCAGGTACGCGCTCAAGCAAGCGCAGTTGGGTCGCCCCTACAGCCGGTACACAACAGCGGCGGGCAGCTACCGCCACGAATGCGCCAAGGCACTCACCGACTGGAACACCGCGCACGGCCGCGATCCTCGCGCTGCGGTCCCGGCCGAGGAGCGCCGTCGCGTCCGCACCGAAGTCGCGCTGAGAATGTTCACCGATGATGTCGGCCGGGAGCCGCTGAACTCACGTGAGTTGTCGGGCTGGATCGCCCGCGCCTCCCGCCCGTCCAAGACTGCGGTCGCCGGTTTCGACCTCACTTTCTCGCCGGTGAAGTCGGTGTCGACGTTGTGGGCGGTGGCTTCGCGTGAGGTCGCCGAAAAGATCGAGGCCGCTCACCACGCCGCGATCCGGGACGTCATCTCCTACATCGAATCCGAGGTTCTCTTCACCAGGGTCGGGCGCCACAGCGTGCGCCAGGTCGAGGTCGCCGGCCTGATCGCGACAGCATTCGATCACCGCGATTCCCGCGCGGGTGATCCGGATCTGCACACCCACCTCGTCGTCTCCAACAACGTCTTGCGCGGCGACGGGCGATGGGGCGCGATCGACGGGCGGATGATCTACCGCTACAACGTGACCTGCTCGGAGATGTACAACACCCGCCTCGAATCGCACCTCGAGGCGTCGCTGAATCTGGTGTTCGCCGACCGTGGCGACCGCGCTGGGAAACGTCCGGTGCGTGAGGTTGTCGGTGTCGATGCAGAGCTCGCGCAGGAGTGGTCCAAGCGCGGCCGCGCGATCCGCAAGGCCACCGCCACGCTCGCCACGAAGTTCGAGCAAGACCACGGACGCGAGCCCACCGCGCTGGAACTGGTCGGCCTGTCCCAACAGGCGACGCTGTCCACGCGCCGCAGCAAGCACGCCGCCCGCAGCCAAGCCGAGCAACGCGCAGCCTGGCGGGCCGACGCGGTCGCGATCCTGGGCAGCGACGCCGCGGTCGAGCAGATGGTGAACACCGCGCTGTCGCAGCAGATCCCCGACCGCGAACAGATCACCAGCGACTGGATTCAGCACACCGCCGAGCAGGCGGTAGCGGTCGTGTCGCAAACACGCGCGACCTGGCAGCACCACCACATCCGCGCCGAAGTCGAGCGCCAAGTCCGCGGCCGCGTCGCCCCCGACCAGTGGGCCATCGCCGTCAATGCGGTCACCGACACCGCGCTCGCCGAGCCGATCTCGGTCCCGCGTGGGGTCCACGACCTGGCCCCTACGGCACCTGATCTCTCGCGCAGCGACGGCACCAGCGTCTACACCACCGCCCGCTCCACTCTGTTCACTTCGCCGCAGATCATCGCCGCCGAAGCCCGCCTCGTCGACGCCGGACTGCGCCACGACGGACACCGCATCACCGTGGCCGACATCGACACCGCGATCATCGAATACGCCGCCAACAACGACGGGCGCGGGCTCACGCTTGGGCAGGCCGCGATGGTGCGGACCTTCGCCACCAGCGGCGCGCGCCTGCAAGTCGGTCTGGCACCGGCGGGCACCGGCAAGACGACCGCGATGCGAGTCCTCGCCCAGGCATGGACAGGCCAGGGCGGCACCGTGGTCGGGATGGCGCCAACCGCGTCGGCGGCCGCGGTCCTGGCCGAAGAGATCGGCACCGAGGCGAGCACGGTCGACATGCTGATCACCCTCGCCCGCTACCTCGAGGCCAGGGAACCGGTGCAACTACCTGGCTGGCTGACCGACATCGGACCGCGCACGCTGGTCATCCTCGACGAGGCCGCGAAATCGGCGACCCTGAGCCTGGACACGGCGGTGTCGTGGCTGATCGAGCGCGGCGCGAGTATCCGCGCGATCGGCGATGACCGGCAGTTGTCCTCGGTCGCGGCCGGTGGCGTGATCCGTGACATTGTCGCCTACGCCGGATCGGCCAACCTGACACAGGTCATGCGCTTCGCCGACCCGGGCGAGCGAGCCGCCAGTCTCGCTGTGCGCGAAGGCGACCCGGCCGGTCTGGCGTACTACTCCGACCAGGACCGTATCCGGATCGGCAGCCTGGACGCGGTCACCGAACAGGCGTACCTGGCGTGGGCCGCCGACATCGACGCAGGCCTCGATTCCGCGCTGCTGGCCCCGACCAGGGAACTGGTCAGCGAGCTCAACGGCCGCGCCCGCGCCGACCGCCTCGCCCGCGCCAGGACCGAACCCGGCACCGAAACCGTGCTCACCGACGGGCACTCGGCGAGTGCCGGCGACATCATCGCCACGCGCGTCAACAACTACAAGCTGCGGATCTCCAAGACCGACTATGTGCGCAACGGGTACCGCTGGCAGGTCCGCACGGTCCACGACGACGGCGCGATCACCGCCACCCATCTCGGCTCCGGACGACGGGTCACCCTGCCCGCCGACTACGTCGCCGCCCACGCCCAGCTCGGCTACGCCACCACCATCGACTCCGCCCAGGGCATGACCGTCGACACCTGCCACGGCGTGCTCACCGGCCGCGAAAGCTGCCCCCAGCTCTATGTCGCGCTCACCCGAGGCCGCGCCAGCAACCGAATCTGGCTGTCCACCAACACCGGCGACGAACCCAATCTCTACGACTACGAGTCGGTCCGGCCGCCGACCGCGCTCGACATCCTCACCCGCGTGCTCGGCCGTGACGGCACCCAGGTCTCGGCTGCCACCGCCGAAGCCGACGCCCACGACCCGCGCCGCCAGCTCGCCGGTGCGGTCGACTCCTACCTCGACGCACTCGGCATCGCCGCCGAAACCCGCTACGGCCCCACCCAACTCGCCGCCCTCGACACCGCCGCCGAGAACCTGCTCCCAGGCCTGACCGGTGCTGAGGCGTGGCCGGTCCTGCGCCAGCACCTGGCCACCATCGCCCTTCACGGCCACCGCGACCCGATCGCAGCGCTCACCGACGCGATCAACCTGCGCGAACTCGACACCGCCGCCGACCCCGCCGCGGTGCTCGACTGGCGCATCGACCCGACCGGCACCCACTCCGCCGGCACCGGCAAGGCCGCACCGCTGCCCTGGCTGCCCGCCATCCCGAACCAGCTTCGCGAAGACGCCGAGTTCGGTCCGCACCTGCGGGCCCGCGCCGAGCAGATCCGCACTCTGGACCGTCAGATCCAATCGGCGGTCCGCGACTGGCCTCACCTGCCCGCCGATCAGGTCCCGCTGTGGGCCCAACCGCTGACCACCAGTTCACGGTTGGTCGGTTGGGTGGCGACCTGGCGCGCCGCTCACGGCGTGCCCGACCACGATCGTCGCCCCACCGGCCCCGTGGTGCCCGCCCGCGTCGAACGCGAACTCCAAACCAAGTACGACCGTGAGGTCACCGCCCTGCTCGGCGACTCCGACACCAACGTCCGCCGCTGGGCACCGCTCGCGCAGGAGCTGGGAGTGCCCGGCCTGACCTCCGACCCGGTGTGGCCGGTCCTGGCCGACGAGCTCTCCCGCGCCGCCAACGCTGGTCGCGACGTCGGAGATGCCACTCGCGCCGCGGTCGCCGCCCGGCCTCTTCCTGCCGAGCAGCCCGCGGCCGCGCTGCGCTGGCGTCTGGCCGACGACCTCGACGAGCTGCCACCACCGGCACCGGTCGATCCGGTGCCTGATCTGATCGAGATCATGCGGGCCGATCCGACGCGGCGCATGTCCGACACCGCCCTCGACGAGCAGCTGAGCTCACTGCGCAGCATCCTCGACCGGCAACGCCACACCGCCCCCGCCGACCTCGCCGACATCCACGGCGGCCGCCAGATCGACAAGCAGCACGCCGCCCACGCTGAACTCGACGCCCGTGCCGCCCAGATCCGCGCCGCTCTCGACGACCTGGCCGTCGTCGAACAGCACCGGCGCGCGGCCGCAGACACCCTCGCCGCACATGAACGAACCATCCAGACCTTGGAGCAACGTGAGATTTCCCGGTGGGACGGTAAAGCCCGCCGCGAGCGCACCGCCGCGATCACCGAACACCGCGGCGAGATCGCGGAGTTGGAGAAGGAACTCGCCTACCACCGACGGCAGCACCAAGCGATCGTCGCCGAGGCCCACCACCTCGGACCGCGCGCCGGGTGGCGCGACATCCTCGCCCGCGCCGAGAACCTCGAGCAGCGCCAGGTCGAACTCGACCGCGCCCGCCACCTCGACAATCAGCAGGCCCAGCGGGCCCGCGACCAGGCCGAAGAGACCGCGAAACTGCGCTACGGGCTCAATGCCGTAGTCACCGAACACCGCCGTCGCAGCGGTCTGACCGACCTCGCCCGCGAACACGAAGACCAGGCGCGCCGGTACTTCGACGGGCCCGGCGAAGCAATCAGGGTGGCGCAGATCGCCTACGGCAGCACCCGCCCGAACCGGGATCGGTCGATCGAGCCAGAGCTGAAGTACCGAAACCTCCCCGAACCCACCCGCGACCACGGACCCGACCTGGGCCTTTAACCGAAGTACTGCCGCACCTGCTGCGCAGGCTTGCCACACAACAATCCGAGGCAAGCCTGCGCAGCGGGCGCGGCAGTACCTCGGAGGCAAGGACATTCGTCTGCGGTCAGGAAAAAGGGACCGCTAGTGGCTGCGGCCCCCTTCAATCCGGTTGTTACGGCGACTCGATAGCCCTACCGATCTCGCTTTCCTGGCACGGTCAGACTCAACCCGTCGTCACTGAGGCCCAGGTCTACCCTCCTACCGCTGATCTCGCTGAACTCGAACGCCCTTTCAGCGATCTGCATACGAACTCGTATCTGAGCTAGTTCTACCTCGCTGTCACGCGGGTAGAGACCACGCGCGATCTGCATTGCAACCGGACCCTTTGCTCCGTGCAGCATGTCCGCGACCGCGCGCTCTCGCCGGTGACGCCCGGCAAGTTGGACGACCACGGTTGCCGATGCGGTCGCGGCGAACATCCCCGCGATGGTCGTCGCCGGGGAACCGCTGCCGAACATCGCGAGCACGATGGCCCCGAGGATCATCGTCATCACCGGAACGGTGTCGATCAGCCGCTTCCACTTCATGTTTCGAGAACGCACCGCAAGCCATCGGCCCGAATACGTCTCGATAGAGCGCTGGCGATCACTGCGTTCCTTCTCGACCGCCATGTCTCGCGAGCTGTTGGTCTCGACGAACGAGTTGTCGACGGCGACCATCGGCTTGATAGCTGCCAGAAGTTCGTCGCCTGCGTGCTCGCCGTACTCATCATCGAGTTCGGCATCGAGTTCGGCGATCTCGGCGGCGAAGGCCTCCGATGCCAGTGGATCACGGTCCAGCTCGGCGGCGTCGGCCCGGAACTTCGCGTGCGCGGCTTGCAACTGCGCCGGGCTCATCTTGTGTTCGCGCCGTGCACCCAGGAGCTCGCCCAACTGCGTGTTCTGCTCCACCTCGTCGTAGTCGTTCACTGGTCGGCCTCCTTTTCGATCAGGGTGCGCAGGCGCGCACGGGCCATGAACAAGGTCTTCTTCACTGTGCCCTCAGAGACGCCAAGGATCTGCGCGGTGTCGGGCCCGCGGAATCCGTGTAGGTCCACCAAAAACACGACTTGGCGTTGCCGGTGGGTCAGCTCGTCCAGAAGCGCATCCACCCGCATCCCGGCGAGCAGTTCGTCGATCGCCTCGCTGGACCTGACATCGCCGAGCTCCTTGACGGCCAGTCCAGAAGGAACTGCTTCCGGCTTGGCGAGGTGCTTGCGAGCCCACCAGATCGCCACTCGGTACAGGAATGCCTTGGGCTGTTCGTCACGCAGTTTCGGCCACTTCTGCCGCACCACCTGGAAGGCATAGTGCGCGGCGGCTTCGGCGACGTGCTCTGGCACTCGCTCGCCACCACGCAGGTAGCCGACCAGCGGGGCAAAGTGCCCGAGGAAGAACTCATCGAGCTCTTCCTCGAACACTGCGCGCTGCGGATCCCGCGGCGGGTTCGGACGCTGATCACTCATGCGGAGTGACCACCGGCCTGCGACACGGAGTTCTCCACCGCTCCCAGACCGCCGACGCTGTCCGAAGAAGCTCCGGCTGGCAGCGTCGCCTGCGGCGTCGCCGTCAGCGGAGTCCCGTTCTCAGTCACCGGCACCGCGTCCACCGTGCCGGTGGCGTAGACGGGACCGGCAACCGGCTCGGGCATCACGATGACCCGCGTCCGGCCGCCGACCTCGGTCTCGATCAGCTTCGCGCCGTGAGGCAGCACGCGAATGTCCTCCGCCGTAGCGCGGTTGCGTTCGCGCTCGATCTCCAGCGCCGTCTTCGACTGCACCCGTACGTTCAGGTGCGCCCACAGGCCACCGCCGAGCAGGCGCACACACCGTGTGGCCATCCATTCTCCGAAGCTCATCGAATCCCCTTTCAGCACAATGAGTCACCTTCATGTACTTGAAGGGGGGTCCAGACCCGGAATGGTTGAATCCCCGAGGCCAGATTTTTCGACAAGGTCACCGTGCACGATGCGATAAGCCGGGCCCGCTCGCGAGCTAGCGGCTGGGCCCCTGGTCACGGCCACGTCCTCGACCGTGACCGTAGGGGTCATAGCCCGGGTACGGCGCCGGTCCCGGCGGTGGCAGCTTCGACCCGGACTTCCCGGCCCCCGAGGGCGGGGTCAGCGGCCCGGCAGCACGCGCGACCTTGCTCGCCTTCCACGGCTGGTCGCTGAGAACGTGACCGAGCTCGTCGACCGGGAGCGTGCCAGGACGGCCCTGCATCGCTATCCGCTTGGCGTGCCAACCCTGGGTCGACGTCGAGACCTCGTCCTCGACGGCTTGACGGTCTTCTCGATTGATGACCGCGAGCGAGCGGCGCGCGGCCGCCCACGGCGGCGACCCGACCTCGGTCACCGGCACAGTCCGCCGCGTCGGGTCGGTCCCGGCCGCGCGCATATGGACCTGGGTCAGCGACCGGTGCGCGTGCGAGGCGAGCATCTTCGCGGCCTGGGCGCGGTCACGTTCGGCGAGCATGTCCATGATCGCGAGCAGGCACTCGGTCAGCGCGACCGCCAGGGCGACCTTGCTCGCCGCCTCGGACTGCATCGACCACAGCATCCGCGCCACCGCCCGCATCCCCTGCCCGTGCACCTGCTGCGGTCGGCGCCGATGCGCGGGCAGCTGCCCGGCGCGCGCCAGCTGACGCGACACCGAATCGAGCGGGCCCGGCTTGGTCTCGGTGCGCACACTCGCCGCGGCGAACAACCCGGCAGTCTGCGACGCCGCTTTCGCCCACGCATCACGGTCGGACACTGGGATCGTGGACATGTACTGGCTCCACCGCCCGAGCTGACGGATCGCGTCCTGCTCGCTCATCACGTTCGGTCCGATCGCGCGACCGGTGCGCGTGGTCGCCGGCCTCGACCACTCCGCGACAGCTGCCGTGCGCGAATCCTCGGAGGCGTCCCAGCCGGTCCACCCGCGCAGCGAACTCAGGGTGAGGTCCTTGGACAGCTGACCGCCGCCGTACCAGATCGCCTTCTCCCACGCCCCGCTCTTCTGGTTCTTCTGCGCGGGCATCCGGATCGCGTACCCGACAACCTCGTCGGTGCCGCCCTTGCCGAACCGCGGCCGCAATACCATCCCCGCGCCGCGCAGCTCGCGCACGAACTCCGCCTCGGACTCAGTCGCGGTCGCGACCGCGCGCACCCGACGCCGCAACGCTTCGCGGTCGGTCTCCGGCGCACCCACCCGTTCGGCGCGGCCGCGCTCGTCCGGCCGGGTCGCCTGCTCGGTGCTGCGGTCCTCGCGCGAGGCGAGCACCTTCAACCCGAACTCCCGCTCGATCGTCGCGGTCGCGGCCTGCGAACGCGGATGATCACGACGCACATCGGCCAGCGACCCGTCCGGACGTACCACCGCCATCGCGATGTGGACGTGATCGCCCTTGTTCTTGGTCAGCCCGTGATGGATCGCGGTCCACCGAACGTCCGGTGCCCCGTCCTCGCGGTCGACGAACTCCATCTCCTCCATGAACCGGCGCGCGATCTCGCCCCACTTCGCGGTGTCGAGCTGACCCTCCTTCGGGTCCAACGCCAAGCTGCAGTGCCAGACATTCTGATCGCGCGTCGCCGCCTCGAACGCTTCCTTGCGCGGCACGCCTTCGGCGATCTTCGCGCGCGCCTCGCGGTAGTTGGTGACCAACACCGGCTCCCCACGCAGCACCGTCTGGCGCGGGGAGTCCAACAGCTTCGCCAACTCGGTCGCGCGCGGCACGTCGATCCGGCCGCCGTACACGGCCAGAGTCACGATGTCTCCCGCGATCACCGTGGAGTTGGTGTGTTCGTTGGCCCGGCCCGGGCCCGCGAGGTAGCGCAGCAAACCGCCCATGTCCGAGCCCTTGACGATGTTCGGCATCATCGGCTGCTCACCCTTCGCCGTCGACCGCGGCCGCCCACTCCTCGCTCACCGGCAAGTCCTGCTCCACGCTCACCGACTTCTCGGTCACCGCCGGGCCCTTGCCCATCACCCACCGCGCGGTCGCGTCCACGCTCAGGCAAGCACGCACCACCGCGTGCAACGCGTCCAGGTGCGCGGCCACCAGATCCGGCGCGAGTTCGCCGCGCACCTGGTGCATGTGCCGCGTCTGCTGGTTGACGTTGGCGCCGAGCCGTCGGATCTGATCGTCGAACTCGAGCAGCTGCAATGCCGCGAACGCGCGGCCGGCCTCGACCTTGCCCGAGTCCCGCGCCGACTCCACCAGAAGCCGCGGCACCGACACACCCGCCTCGGCGGCACGGCGTGTGAGGTCCTCGTGCTCGGCATCCGACAGCTTCACGATGTGGCGATGTGGCCTGCCTCCGGGCACGTTGGCCTGCCGCTCGCGGCGCACCCCTGCCCGCCGATTCGGCGACTCCCCTGCCATCGCAGCCTCCCTTACAGCCCAGCGCAGCGACCACCCGGACGGGTGGGGTGACCAGGCTTAGGTCACCTAAATACTAGCTCGCTACCTCTACCTCCGTCTACAACCGTACCGGAGGGTCAGCGCTCGTGGGGCGAGAGCAAACGCAGACCTCACCGCCCGAATTTTCGGGGCAGCGAGATCCGCCGGCGGGCACCCGGCAAAGCAGGGATGGCACACCCGCACAGCGCGCTGAGGCGCTCGCAGAGACGCACGGAAGCACTCGATGAACACTGCGCGGCGCGAGTCGGGCCGCGACCTGATGGACGGCCGTAGACGATGCAGTAATGTCCGGACACGACAGGGCCCTGGCGGATATGCGCCGCCAGGGCCCTGTCGCTATGTGTGGAAGAAACTCAGACTGCGCGCGGTCCGAGTACCTGCTCGACGCGCTCCAAGGCACGACCGACAGTGGAGTGCGGACGCCCGACGACTTTGCCGATGGCGTTCGGCTTGATCCCCTGCGACGCGAGCACGAACACCTCGGTAAGTACGTCGACGGGCTGCTTGACCAGACCACGATCGGTCACCGAGCGCGCGAACTGAGCGGCCTCCGCGCGCGACAGTTCGCGCGCGAACGGACCGTGATCCCTCACGCCCGATCCGTCGCCGCGCGCGATCGGTTGTGGCTCGACCGCGCGCGCGAGTGCCCCCTGGGTGGTGGTCTCGCGCGCGACCGGAGCGGCCGATCCTCGCGCGCGATCGACACTCTCGCGCGCGATCGGGGTGGCTTCGCGCGCGATCGAGACAAGCGAGACCGCCGGGGCGCGTCGATCATGAGCGGGCTCCGTCGCGCGCGCGACGGGCACCTGCGAGCTGTCGTTGTCCGCGCGCGAGGAGTCCTCCGGCGCGGCATCGGACTCGACTGAGGGGACCGCGTGCGCGGCGATCGGCCAGCGATCGGTACCCAGTTCATCGGGGTTGTGCGCGGCGATCGGCGCGTGATCAGTGTCCTCGATCGGCTCCCGATCGTGCGCGATCTCGACATCGGAGACGGGCAGTGCAGCGTGTGCAACGGCAGCCTGCGACACGACGCCTTCGCGCGCGGCCACACCGATCTTCTCCAGGGTCGCGCGCGGAGCGCTGAAGTCGTCGCGCGCGATCGGCGCGCGATCGGCGTCGCCGTGCGCGACAGTTCCGCTCGCGATCGGCGCGCGATCGACACTGCCGTCCGCGCGCGCGATCGATGTCCCGAGCGCGAACGACGGACTGGCTTCCGCGCGCGAGCGATCGTGATCGGTGGGCGCGATCGCTGGGCGGTGAGTACCGATCGCGCGCGCGGACAACTCGCGATCGAGCTCGTCGGTCAGCTCAGCGAACTCCGCGCGCACAGTCTGGTCGGGCACGATCGCGTCGAGCGTCGGTGCGGCCGCGCGTGTGGTGTGGTCGGCCCAATCGGTGACCGGGCGATAGTTCGGCAGCGTGTACGCGGAGAACCTGCCCTCGAGGTGAGCGGCGAGACGATCGCGCACGGACTCCTCGCCGAGCACGACGCCGTCCTCGGCGGCCTTGTCGATCGCGCGGTGCAGGCGCTGGACCGCGCGCCGCTCTGCGCGTTCAGACTTGCCGATCGAGCGCGTGAGGCGCACGGCGTCGGCTGCGCGCGCGAGGTCGGCCAAGCGGCGTTCGATGGCGACCTCCCCGTTGGTGCGGTCGGTCGGGTCTGCGATACCCCATCGCACCAACAGACGCTGCGGGGAGATGCGCCAGTTGGTGCGGCGTTCAGTCCGGCCTGTGAGCTGACGACGCTCCAGTGCCATCGACCGCTCCCAGCCCCAAGCCGCGACCAGGGGTGCGGCCAGACGCAGGATAAGCAGCCCGAGATCTTCGGTGGCGTGGGAGGCGGCCAGGACTCCGGACAGGATCGTCAGAACCCACATCGCGATTCCGTCGACGCCGGCGGACCCGGTGGTGAGCTGGGAGGTCCGCGCGCGCATCGCCGACGCCACCACCATGAGCTCGATGAACGCAAAGCACAGCGCAGTTAGCGCGGGGTGCATGTTCAGCGACTCGCTGAACATCACATACATGCCCTGCGCGGCGACCACGGAGGCGATGCCCGCGGTGAACAGGGTCACTCCCCGCTCGACTCGGGCACCCCGCGCTTCCTTTTCCTTCTCGGTGCGGGTCATTCCTTGGTCTCCTTGCTGGGATCGGGCATGCGGCCTTCGGAATCAGGCACTGGCACACCGGCGGCGTCAAGGTAGGCGGTGATTGCCGCGTCAGTGATGTCGGTAAGCGCGTATCCCTGACTGACGATCCAGTCCAGGCGCGCCATCGTCGACGCCTGCAGCTGTGTCGAGAACGGCCGCTTCGCGGGCCCACGGCGGCTGCGACGGGGCGGCAGAGCGATCTTCGCGGATTCGGTTGGTTCGGACATAGCACAATTCTAACATGTATGTATACATACATGTTAGAAATGCATGTATATTGAAGAATTAACCGCGGTTAATTTCCAGAGCTGCCCAGCTCTCTTGTGCGCGAAGCGACGCACCCTTGCCGCGTGTCGAGCTTCGGCGCACGGGACAGCTATAGGATCGCCTCAGCCGCGCCGCCAACAGTCGCGCTGCTCCCCCACCGAGATCCGAAGTAGCCCACAAGCATTTGGGCGAAGCACACGGAGGTACGACCATGGGCCATGTCGAGCTCATACTCAATCAAAAGGGCGGGATCGGGAAGTCCACCCTGACCGTCAACCTTGCCGCCACCACCGCCGACGTCCTGTCCACCGGCTCCCCCGACGACATGTCGCCGGTCGCTGCGGTCAGCATCGACCCGCAAGGCTCGGCAGTCTGGTGGGCCGACCGAGTAGCGGCCCTGCCGTTCCACATCATCCAGGCACACGATGACATCGAGGGCCTGCGCTCGATGGGGAACCTCGCCGGCATCGAGCACGTCTTCGTCGACACCCCCGGCTGGATCGGCACCGACACCAACGACCTCGGCGACGGCGCTGCCGGCAAAGCCCTGGAGGCCGCGCTCGATGTCGCCAACCATGTTCTCGTCCCGATCGAGCCTGAAGTGCTCGGCTTCGATCCCACTGCCAGGACCATCGAGCGCATCGTCAAACCGCGCGGCCTCGACTTCCTCGTCGTGATCAACAACTGGGATCCCCGCGACGGCACAACAGATCTCGACCAGACCAAGGAATTTGTCCGCGCAAACGGCTGGCCCCTGGCCAATACCGTCGTCAGGCATTACAAGGTCCACACCCGGGCCGCCGCCGAGGGCCTGGTCGTCACCGAATACCCGAAGAACCGCGTGAGCATGGAAGCCCGTCAGGACTTCCAGCGGCTGGCGCTCGAGCTCAAGGCAGGCGGTCGTTGATGGCCCGGGGTGGACGCACCAACTTCGCCGAACTCGCTGGAGCTGTCGGCACGAACTCGGTTATCGACG